>JBIOZK010000049.1:0-23956 GCA_044870975.1 Pyrinomonadaceae bacterium | reverse complement strand
TCCCGTCGCTACCGCTCCGGGTTCTGGCACGATGCCATCAGTTTACACCCCTACGCTTCGAAGGCGGAACTGTAGCAGGCGCGATCCGGTCCACAGTGATCGGGTTGGGCCATGCCGCCGTCGGGACCGATGGCCTGCTGCGTCTCGCGGCACCAGCAGTGATTGCTGCCGTCGAGATAATCGGACGCCTCAGAAGGCAGCGCTGCGATCATAAAGAATTTTTTCGAACGCAAAGAGCCGCAGAAAGTGCTTTTGAGGATTGGATCGGCAATCTGAGTAAGTTCATCAGCCATGGTTGTCTCTCCCCGATGGAAGCCGCTCGCTATTGCTCGCGGTTCTGAATCTATGCGGTCACGCCTCCCACCTTTGCCAGCGCGCGCCGCACGAGGGTTTGCGTTAGCGGAATTTTGTAAGCGTTCTTCGCCAACGGTTCTGCGCCTTGCAACGCGACCTTGCCAACTTCGGCCAGCAAGTCTTTATTCATGGCTTTGCCGATGACGGCAACTTCGGCCTTGGGCACGCGCCAGGGTATCGGCGCTACTCCGCCGAGCACGATGCGCGCTTCGCTCACAGTCTTGTCAGACCCCATCGCGACGGCGGCCGCTACTGCGCTCATTGCAAAATCCATCGAGTCACGCTCTTTGAATTTCAGATAGGTCGAGTTCGCGGCGAACTTCGACGCGGGCACGATCACGTCAGTGATGATCTCGTCATTCTTCAAAACATTTTCGCGGCGCAGGTTCCCGTCAGAAGGCAACGTAAAGAACTTGTCGAGAGCGATGGTGCGCTTGCCGTCTCCGCCCGTCACGTTCACGCTGGCGCCCAGGGCCACAAGCATCGGCGCGAGATCGGAAGGATGCACGATGTACGACGGGCCGCCACCGAAGATCGCGTGATACTTATTCTCGCCGGTCGCGGCGTAACATTCGCTGCCGCCTTTCTTCAAACAGACGACCTCTTCCAGGCGGTAGTACCAACAACGTGGGCGTTGGCAGAGATTGCCGCCCACGGTTCCCAGGTGTCGGATTTGCGGCGTGCCGACGGAATGCGCAGCCTCGGCCAAACCCGGGAAACTTCTGCGCACGTTAGTGTCCTCTTCGAGCTGATTCAAAGTCACCAGCGCGCCGATGCGCAATCCGCCCTTACCGTCTGATTCAATCTTGTCCAGACCGCGAATCGATTTCAGGTTCACCACGCGCGTCGGGCGCGTGATGTATTCCTTCATCGTCGTCAGCAGGTCCTGGCCACCGGCAATCGGTCGCGCCGCATCATCCGGATCGGTCGTGGCCGGTCCTGACTTCAGCGCACTGACCGCTTCAGCGACCGAGGTTGCGTTCATCCATTCGAAGGCTTTCATGCGCTTTGCCCTCCCTTCATCAGCGCCATCAGGACTTTGTCTGGCGTGATTGGCAGTTCGCGGATGCGCGCGCCACACGCATTGAAAACCGCATTGGCGACAGCGCCGATGCCGGGAATAATCGAAGCTTCGGCGATGCCGATGACGGCTTCACGCTTGTCCTCGTCGTCGATCAGCGGGATCATTTCCGGCATCTCCAGGGTGCCGGGTAGCTTGTAATCCATGAAGCTAGGATTCAACTGGACCCCAAGATCTGCATCCATCACGCGCGTCTCGAAGAGCGTCATCCCGAGCGCCTGAATCATGCCGCCGTTGATTTGGCTTTCCATGGTCAGCCGATTGAGCGGCAACCCGCCATCCTGAACCTGCAGCATCTTAAGCGGCCTTACTTTGCCGGTCTCGACGTCGACCTCGACCTCGGCAAAGACCACACCGTGAACTCCGCGGGTCTGCAGATCCGAGCGCCACACGCCGTGCGCCACGACGCCCGAGGGCGGTAGAGCCGCGCACGCTTGCTTCCATGAAATTGATTTGCCGCCGGCGCTGACCGTCCCTTTGGCGAAAACGATTTCCTCGGGCTTGGCATTGCCGAGCAAAGGCGAGAATTTTTCGGCGACCGCCAGGCGCGCTTTGTAGGCCGCATCTTTAACTGACGGAGACAACGAAGCCGCGGTCGTCGATCCGCCGGAAGAATTTGCGCCGCCGAGTTTTGAATTACCAATCTGCTCGACGACGTCTTTGATACCCAAACCTAGTTCCTCAGCGACGATCCCACGGGTGTACGTGCGCGTGCCGGTTCCGAGATCCTGCGTACCGACAGCGACGACGACTGAGCCATCGCGTCCGACCGTCACGTCAACTTTGCACTGATCGTTTCCGCCACCGCCCCACGTTCCGGCAGCGCAACCCATGCCGCGCTTCAGCGGACCCGCGCCGCCGCCCGGGGTGGCGTTGCGCCTGGACCAGCCGATTTCGCGTGCGCCGCGATCGAGTTGCCGGTGATACATCACATCCGGCATGTTCTTCTTGCGAAACGCGAGCGGGTCCATTCCGATTTTGTATGCCAGTTCATCCAGTAACGACTCCATCGCGAAGGAGGCCTGCGGATGACCAGGCGCGCGCATGGCAATCGCCGAATCTTCATTCGTGTGCAAGGCGTAGATCTCGCGATAAAACTCTCCGGCTTTATAGACAGCGTAAGGCTGACCAGCTTGCGAGCCCTGGCCGACGCCTCCGATGCGATACTGCGTTGCTTGCACGGCGACCAGCGTTCCATCTTTCTTCGCGCCGGCTTTAAATTTTGTCCAGGAGGCGGAGCGATTGCCGGCCATCAAAAACTCGTCCGTCCGCGTCATCATCAGCTTCACCGGCGACCTGGTGGCTTTCGATAAACGGCACGCCATCATGCCTTCAATGCCGATGCCGAACTTCGAGCCAAATCCGCCACCCATGTGCTGCACCGTTGCCGTAACGGCGCTTTCGGGCAATCCAAGCTCGCGTGCGGCATCGGCTGGAATTGTAAAGGTGCCCTGTGTCGTGGCGTAGATGGTCGCCGTGTCGCCGCCGGAAAAATCCACGACCATGCCGTGGGTTTCGAGACAGGAATGATGCAGGCGCGGAGTACGGTATTCAGCTTCAATCACGGCATCGCAGGCAGCGAGTGCGGCCTCGACCTTTTGAGGATCGCCCTGCTTACCTTTTGGCGCGACGTTCGGCTCGCTGCCGCGTCCCTCAACCGGCAAAACCTGTGGCGCGTTCGGTTTCATCGCCGTCTCGGCAGTCACCACGTGCGGCAGTTTTTCGTATTCGATAACGATCGCGCGCGCGGCATCCTGCGCGAGTTCCGGCGTAGTTGCCGCGACCGCGCCGACCGGCGCACCGGCAAAACGAAACTCCGTATTCGTCGCCTGAATCACAGCCTTAACGCCCGGCATCTTCTCGGCGGCAGTGGAATCAAACTTCGTGATTTTCGCGTGCGCGTAAGGACACCGCACCAGGCGACCGTACAACATGTTCGGCAGCCGCACGTCGTAGGTGTACTTGGCCGTCCCCGAAACCTTCAATGGCCCATCAACGCGCGTGTAGCGTTGGTTGAGAATCGTGTGCTTGTCGTTTGGTCCCCAAACCGGGCCGGCAACGTCATCAACTTCAATCTCCTCCATTCGCTCGATGCCGTTGACGACGCGCGGGACGCGCACCTTCTTTTTTGGGACCGGCGTGGGACTCGCTTGTGGTTGCTGTGGCATTTAGTTCTCCGTTAAGTGGCACAGACTTCAGTCTGTGTTTTGGCTCGCTGAGTCACAGACTGAAGTCTGTGCCACAAAAACTAGGTCCTCGCTCCAGCTTTCGCGGCAGCCAGTGCGGCTTCGAACACTCTCGGATAAGTTCCGCACCGGCAGAAATTTCCCTTGCAGGCTTCCCGCACTTGATCGAGTGTCGGGTTTGGGTTCTTTTTCAGATATGCTGAGATGGTCGTCACGAAACCCGGCGTGCAAAAGCCGCACATCATGCCGTCATGTTCGACGAATGCACTCTGCACCGCGTTCATATTTTCGGGCGTGCCGATTCCTTCAACAGTCGTCAGTTTCTTCCCGACTGCATCAACCGCCAGCACGAGGCATGAGTAGGCGGTCTTGCCATTCATCAACACCGTGCACGCGCCGCACGTGCCCATGTCGCAAACCAGTTTGGGGCCGGTAACCGGCGGTTCGGCATGATTGCGCAGCGCGTTCAGGAGTGTCGTGCGCGGCTCGACCGTCACATTGCGCTTCGTCCCGTTCACGTCGAGCACGATATTCATCGCGCCGATCATTCCTTCGGGCGCCGCCGGCGACTCAGGCGCGACGAGATTCTTCTCCGCACCAATCAGGTGGTCGGCGAGGGCTGCTCCGGCGCCGACGACACCGACACCTTTAAGAAATTTTCGCCGGCTCGGATCGTGTCTGGTCTGCTTTTTCGGATTCTGGTCGTCTGACATTCGCTCCTCCTCTGGGACGAAACAAAGCGACAATAATGTTCGTGAGTGCGCGTTAGTTTATTTTGAAACGATACGCGCGGCAAGTCGATGCCGCGTCATTGTTCGACGGCTTCGCGCAAACGCGCCAGCGCGTACATCATCCAGGACTCGGACCAGCGCATGTAGGGGATTTTCACCGTGAAAAAGCGTCGCTTCTGATAATAGAAAAAGCCGGCTGCATCACGCAGGTTGTCGATCGTCCAATCGGCGATTTGTTGCGCGAGCAATAATGTGTTGGGAATGTGGCCGCGCAATTCAACCAGAGCGACGATAGCGGAAGCAGCCGAGTGAACGTCTACCGGATAAAGACGATCAGGGAAATACTTCGGCCAACCGTGGGCGAGGAAGAATCGTTCGGTCCAGAAATCGTAGCCGCGACGCAGGGAATTATCGAAGTCGACGCTCGCTCCCGCTTCTGACACCGCGGCCTTGATTCGCGAAAGACTCGTCAGAATGTACGCCGTGTGAAAATTGTCTGCCCATGATTGATGCGAATCCGCCCCGTACGCCCATGAACCGTCCTGCTGTTGCCGGCGCACCACGTAGAGAGCTGCGCGCCGCCCCCAATCGATCAGGCTCTGCTCAGCAAGCATTCTGCCGACGCTGGCGAGGGTTTCACCGGCCAGCAAACTCGCGTTGAAAACGCGCGTGCGATCGAGCGGCGAATAACTGAAGCAGACTTCATCGCCGGTTTCTTCCGATCGATTCAAATCATTGAGAATGAAATCGCAGATGGTGCGCGCAAAGGGCAGGTATTCATCCCGTGAGAGAACTTCGGCGGCTTCGCACAACGCCCGCGCGGCAAAGGCCGTCGGCACAATCGTCGGCGTACCCCGCGGGACAAAGAACGATCGTGATTGCCAATCGAAGTTGTAGCCCCAGCACGCGCCCTTGAAACCTTTGAGACTCATCCAAATCAGATCATCGAGCAATTCGCGCGCTTCGATCTCGTTTTCTCTCGTCGGATTGCGGCGGAAATCGGCGAGCGCGGCCAGACTAAACAGCGCTATCGCTTTCGCATTTCGCTCACGCGGAACTTTGACGAGCGATCGAAAATTGAGGGGCGAGCGTTTGTGGAATTGCGTCCAGGCCAGGCGCGCAGCGCGAGAGGTTTTGAGCGGAGTTGCTTGAAAGAGACGACTGTTCAGACCGTCAAAAGGGTCGTAGCCGGCGTAGCCTTGCGCGCGGCAATATTTCCAAAGTTGTTCGTGAGCAGTCTTGAGATCGACAGACATTTGGAGTGCGCCGGCAGAGCGCAGCAGCGACGGCGCTTTGGATCTGTAAAAGGCAGCCCCGCTTAGTATACCAATCCAAAGCGGTGTCGCCGTTTAGCTTGCCACCGCGTTCCAACAAATTACGCGCTGACCGAAGTTTCAATCCTGCGCGGCGTCTCGACAAAGCTCTCGCGCCACAACTCAAAAGACAGCAAGGTCCAAAGCAGCTTGCGATGATTGGCGACGCCACGCTCGTGTTCGTCCTGAAGCTTCGCGACATAAGCCGGATCGAACAGCCCGGTGCGCCGCAATCTCTCTGGCGACAACAGGTCATGCGCCAGCGGACGGAGTTCGCTCTTCAACCATTTGGCAAATGGAACCCCGAAACCTTTCTTGCCACGGCGCCAGACAAACGGAGGCACCAACCCCTTCGCGGCTTTCTTGAGAATATATTTCGAGGTGTAGCCGTGCAGTTTGTAGCTCGGGGGCAGCGATGCGGCAAACTCAGCGACCCGCGGATCGAGATATGGCGCGCGCACTTCCAGACTCACCGCCATGCTCGCGCGATCCACTTTCGTGAGAATGTCTTCAGCCAGATAAAACTGAGTGTCCAGGCTCTGCACGCGTTCGGTTATGTTTTGCGAATCACATTCAGCAAACAGTCTACGCGCGTCGGCATAGATGTCTGCTTCACTGGCCCGCTTAACATCATCGGTCAACAATTGTTCAGTATCGGCCGGCGTAAACGATCCGAACCAGACATGATGACGCGTGACCTCATCGTAATTCGACGCCGTAATGAACCGCCGCGCGCGATAATCGAACGAAAGGTTTTTCGTCTTTACCGGCAGTAAGTTCACGAGCGGCTCAACCAATCCACGTCGTAAAAACTCGGGTATCGCGAGATACGCGCGCGCCATGTAATGCCCGAAATACATCGGATAGCCGGCGAAGATTTCGTCGCCTCCGTCACCGCCGAGCGCGACCGTCACATGCTTACGCGTAAACCGAGACAGCAGGTAAGTCGGCACCAGCGACGGATCGCTGAGCGGCTCATCCATCCAGGCGCCGATTTCGCCGACCAGGTTTGCGGCGAGGCTGGCACTGAATCTCTCTTCGTGATGATCGGTGCCGAGGAACTTTGCCACCGCGCGCGCGTACTGCGATTCGTCGAAAGAAGCTTCAGCGAAACCGATAGAGAAGGTCTTGACGGTTTCGGTCGAAGCCCGCACCGCCAACGCGGCGACCATCGACGAATCAATGCCGCCGGACAACAGCACGCCGAGCGGCACGTCGGAAACCAGACGCATCTTCACTGACTCAGCCAGCAAGTCGCGCAGTTGTTCGGCAGCTTCGTTGACACTCGGAACCGGTTGGCGGGTTTGGTAGCTCAAGCGCCAGTAACGTTCGATCCTGACTTCGCCCTGCTCGAGGGTCAGCGTGTGCGCGGCGGGAAGTTTGCTGATGCCTTCATAGATCGAAAGCGGCGCCGGCACGTAATCGAAGGAGAGGTACTGTCGGAGCGCGTTGAGATTCAAATTTGGCTTAACCGCCGGATGCGCTAACAGCACCTTTGGTTCAGACGCAAACAGCAAAGTTTGATCGAACACGCCCCAATAAAGCGGCTTTTCGCCAAACCGGTCGCGCGCGATGAACAGGCGCTTACGCTTTTCGTCCCACAGCGCAAACGCAAACATGCCGTTCAGGTGCTGCACCATGTCGCGCCCATATTCATCGTAGAGATGCGGCAGGACTTCGGTGTCTGATTCGGTGCGAAACCGATGCCCCTTCTTCTCGAGATCGGCGCGCACTTCGCGGTAGTTATAGATTTCGCCGTTGAGCACCACGGCTACGCTGCGGTCTGAATTGAAGGTGGGTTGGTCGCCGGTGAGAAGATCGATAATCGCCAGGCGTCGCATGCCCAGGGCGACGCCCTCTTCCACCAGATAACCATCAGAATCCGGACCGCGATGATGCATCCGGTCGCACATCGCGCGGAGCAATTCAGCATCGCCATCGCGTGGTGGCGTGCGTGGATCGAGGTTGGCCCAGCCGGCTATGCCACACATAGATCAATTAACCACAGAGGACACAGAGAAAAACATGACTACGAATTCAGATAACGAACCTCTTGATGCCGTCTTTTAGGTGAAGAGAATGAAAGTTAATTAATAAACCAATCGGCTTATGAGCAAGTTTCAAGTAGGAGATTATTTGAGCCTGGTGGATTAGGGCTAACGCCTCAATGGCCTTCAACTCAACAATGACCGTGTCTTCGACAAGCAGATCCAGTTTATATCCGGCTTCCAGTTTGATGCCATCGTAAACGACCGGGACAGGAACCTCGGAGGCAACGTGTAACCCTCTCTTTATCAGTTCATGTCTCAGACACGCGGCGTAAGCGCTCTCCAGTAAACCCGGACCGAGCGCGGAATGCACCTTCATCGCCGCATCCACAATCTCACCGCTGATCTCGTTTCGATCCACGCTTGAGCCTTAACCGCTTATTTGTATTCCTCTGTGTCCTCTGTGGTAAATCCTATTCTTTCCTTCACCGCATAGATCGCTTTCGATTGCGACTCGTGGTAGGTGCGCACCAACATCTCTGCCAACAATCCCATGAAGAAGAACTGCACCCCGAGCACGAGCATCACCATGGTAAGCACCGGTAGCGGGGTCTGGACAAAATCCGCGTGATGCGGCCAGCTCGCGAACTTCATCAGCAAAGCCAAAACGGCGCAGAGAAACGAAATCGCGAACGTTATCATCCCGGCAAAGCCAAACATGTACAGCGGCTTGGTCTGATATGAGGCCATGAACTTGATGGTCATCAAATCGAAGACGACTTTGATGGTGCGCGAGAGACCGTACTTCGATTTGCCCATCGTACGCGCGTGATGCTCAACCGGAATCTCAGTGACGCGGGCGCCTGACCAGGACGCGTAAATCGGAATAAAGCGGTGCATTTCGCCGTAAAGCTGCACGTCTTCCAGCGACTCGCGGCTGTATGCTTTGAGCGAACAGCCGTAGTCATGCAACGGCACACCGCCGATTTTCGAAATCAACCAGTTCGCCATCTTGGACGGAATCTTGCGCGTGATGAGAGTGTCCTGGCGGTTCTTCCGCCAGCCGGAAACGACGTCATAACCTTCATCGAGTTTGTCGAGCAGCCTGACGATGTCGGCCGGATCGTTTTGCAGATCGGCGTCCATGGGAATCAGCACGCGGCCCCGCGCGGCATGAATGCCGGCGGCCATCGCCGGAGTTTGTCCATAATTTCGGCGAAAGGCGATCACGCGCACGCGCGGATCCTGCGCGGCAATCTCGCGCAGAATCTCGAGACTCCGGTCACTCGATCCATCATCTACGTAAATAATTTCCGCGGTCCGTCCGAGTTGCTGGAGCGATTCGCTCAGTTTTTCATGTAGCGGTCGCAGGTTCGGCTCTTCGTTGAAGACAGGAAGAAAAACTGAGATGTCCGGCGCCTCAGTGCGGTCAGTCGCGCGGCGCGCAGGCGCACTCAAATCATTTTCCTGATCGTAAACTTTCATTCAGTTCGGGCGGGCACTAGTTCGACGGCAGCTCGCGAATCTCGCCGTTGTGATGAGCACACTCGGCATCCATGATGACCCTTATGGTTTCCCTCGACTGCTTGCTGAGATCCAATCTGTACGATAGCACGCAACGTTTCGGCCAGGTAAGTCGCAATAGATATTTGCCGGGCTTGAGGTCGGCGAAGGCAAATCGATAGTGCTCATCCGTGTAGGCAACTGCAACTCTCTGCTTGCCTTTGAGAATTTCAACGGGAAAAGTGCGCAGGTCTTCCGGCGTATTGTTCGTGAAATAAATTATGCCGGCGACCCGGCGGTGGCTCTGACCATACGTGACGAGGGTAGCCAGACAAAGAATGATCAGCGCTGCAGCTAACGTTCTCGACATCATGATTTCCGCGACAACTGCAGAAACCCGACCGTTAGGGAGGGTGCAAAAAAACTTACGGCTCGTCTTCAAATCGGCACCCTCCCTAACGGTCGGGTTTCTGCGTTCTGAACCATTCGACGAATTTAGCGATGCCATCTTCGATCTGCGTCTGCGGATTGTAATTAAGTAGTTGCCGCGCCTTCGCAATGTCAGCAAAAGTTTGCGGCACATCCCCCGGCTGCATTGGTTGCTGATCGATTTCTGCCCGATTACCCAGCGCGGTTTCCAGCAACCCAATCAATTCTCGCAGCTCGACCGTGCGCGACTCGCCGAGATTGATCACTTCATAATTGCTTTGGTCATAGTCGATTGCGGCGCGCACACCGGCGATAATGTCGTCAATATAAGTGTAATCACGACGCGTGGTGCCGTCGCCAAACACCGGGATGGGCTGTCCGGCATCGATGAGTTTCGCGAATTTATGAATGGCAAGATCGGGCCGTTGACGCGCGCCATAGACCGTAAAGAACCGCAGGCACACGATGCGCATGCCATAGAGATGCGAATAGGTATGACAGATCAATTCGCCCGCGGCTTTAGTCGCGGCATACGGCGAAATCGGATTGAAGATGGGATCGGATTCGCTGAACGGCACCTTCTCGTTTTCACCGTAAACGGAAGACGAGGAGCCGAAAACGAATTGCTTCACAACATGTTGCCGCGCCAACTCCAAAAGGTTGGTGGTGCCATTGATATTTGTCTCGACGTATAGACGCGTCTCAGTCAGCGATGGCCGGACGCCGGCGCGCGCGGCGAGATGCACGACGCAATCGAATTTTCCTTCGTTGAAGACTTCTTCGAGCGAATAGAAATCGCGGATGTCCGCTTCAATCAGTCTGAAGTTTGAATTCGTCAGATGCGGTTCAATGTTTGCGCGCTTAATCGCGGGATCGTAGAAATCGTTGAAGTCATCGATGACGGTGAGTCGCCAATCGCCCTCGCTTAATAATCGATCGCAAAGGTGTGACCCGATGAATCCAGCGCCGCCAGTAATGAGGATCTTCTTCATTAGTTGTTTGGTAAGGGTGTTAGGTTCGTGGCGTTTCGTGGTCGTATCCGCCTGACTAAGAACGCGGCTAATAATCCCAGGGCAATTCCCATTGTCGGCGTTACCACGTCGTGCCAGACAAAGTATTTCATGTAAAGAACCTGGATCATAACTACGGCTGCCGTAATCTGCGTCAAGCGGCTTCCCGGACGAACTATCGCGTACGTGAGAAACAACACGTGCCCCGAGACATACGGAACCTCGCCAATCATTCTCATTATCGAGGTGACGACGACGAAACCATCAACCATGGATTCGAGGACTGTCGCAGTCGCAAGACGTTGCGCGCGATCAAAAACAAACGACACGAACGGAACGATAATCGGCAGCACGTAGAAAAAGTTGTTTGCCAGGTCGCCGCCGGGATGTCGCCAGCGCATGAAGACCACGTAAGCGAGAATTCCAGACGCAGCACTCGCTAAGACAAACGCGGGATGAAAAACGAATCTACCTGGTCGCATAGATCCAAAGATGCCAGCCCCACCGCGAGGCGAGCGCTGATTCAATTGATCTTGGCAATAGATTACCAAGCACCGGGATGAATCGCTTGTTCAGAAAATAGGCGCGCAACTCGACTTCACGGAAATCCTTGAACAACTCGCGAGCTTCCCGGCGGGAATAAACGCGCGCCAGCGGATTGCCGGCGCCGTCGGTGCTTTGATTAAGAAGTTCTGCCGCAGAGAAATTACCGTTGGCATTTCTTAACGACGTTGCGTGCTCTCGCAATGAATCGATAGGTTCACCCGTCAGGCGGTGAACGATTTTGATTCCGCCTTCGCTCCTTAACAAGCCGGCTCCCGCTCGTCGCAGCACGCGGATGCCAACTCGATAGTTATAGCTGCCGCGATGATACAGCATCACCATTGCGCGCCCGCCGGGCTTCAGCACCCGATGTATTTCACTGACTGCGGCTTCGATGTCGGGCGTGTGGTGCAACACGCCGTGCGAGTAAACAAGGTCGAAAGTATCGGCGGCAAAATCTAATTTCTCGGCGTCGCTAACTTGAAACTCACCACTCAGTCCTGACGCTGCAAATCGAGCGCGCGCCAACTCTATCGCGGCTTCAGTCAGGTCGATGCCTGTGTAGTCGGCGCCGGCCCGCGCAAACTGCGCACCGTCGGTGCCGATGCCGCAGCCGATTTCCAGAACCTTCCGGCCCCGCGTCGCCGCAAAATTCGCGGCGCTTGGAATGTGCCACTCCTTTTCGTAGCGATGTTGCTCGATGCGCTCAAAAAATTCAGGCGAACCCGTCTCGATGTCCGTGAATTTTGTCCCGCAGGGATGTTGCTGCCAGAATTCGCGAACGCGCTCCTTTAGTTCTTTATTGCTGGACATGAGATCGAACTGCTCCGAAGCTCGATTCTAATCAACCGAATCAGTCCCGGCAAAGATAAGTGTCAGAACCGGGAGCGGTAGCGACCGGATCAAGTGAGTGACCGGTGGCAAGTGGCCAGTAGCAAGTAGCCAGTAGCCAGTAGCCAGTCAAGGGTGACCAGCGTTTGGTCAATTCTGCCAAGTTTTCTTTCTAGTCACTTGTCCCTCGTCACTCGTCACTCGTCCCTTGATCCGGTCGCTACCGCTCCCGGTTCTGACACGCCGTCTGAGGCGCCTCACTGATTTATTCGAAAGCTATCTGCAATTTGGTAAAGAATCGGTCCGTTGGCGCTGGCGCGCGACCCTTCCGTCCAGGCCCAGATGTGGTGAAAGTGATCTGCGCTTTCCACGATCGTCATGAAGTACGCGAGCTTGATACCGTCCCTAATACCGGTCACACGATAGCGGCGCGCCTCACGCCCACTGATGACGGCGTTCTCCAGCGTCGAAGCATCGCCGTCCGTCAGTTGTTTCAGCAACGCATTGCGAAGAATCTCAGCGTGCTGATCCAGCGTCTGTCCGTCGGCATAGTCACTCTTCTTGTTGGTGAGCACAAAAACGTACAGCTCATTGGGTCGGTTGGCGGCCGTGAGTTGCGCATCTTTGTTCAGGCTTGGCGATTCAGTCATGTTCGCCGGAACGGTAATTTCATACTTTCCGTCCTTGCTCTTGAGAGCGTGCGGTTCGCCGAGCGACTTGCAAGCGAATCCCACGAGAGTCAACAGCGCAACCGCAACAGCCCCCTTAATTCTTTTCGACTTCAACATGAACTGGTCTCCGATTGATATTTGATATTGCCGCTGAATCTATGCGTCAACGCCTAATAAATCAAGATTGGCAGGATCGGGAACGCATGGACTTCGCGGCGATGGCTCGGTTACGATTACGCTGGATGATCACTTTCCAAATCGCCGGTTATTTGACTGAGTTCGCCGGAGGTAACGCTGAGATAAAGCTGGCGGGTGCGCCGGCAAATGTCGGCGAAGCTCTCAGCCAGCTTTGGAACGAACACGCGGGATTGCGCGATCGAGTCCTGACTGAGCAAGGCGAAGTACGGCCGCACGTCAACGTGTTTGTGAATAGCCAGGTCGTGCCGCGCGACAAAGTCCTGGAGGAGAAGATTTCCGGCGATACCGAGATTTGTATTATGCCCGCCGTTAGCGGTGGTGATCGCAGCAGCGCCATCTTTTTCTGAACTGTGGGCCGGTAGCACCCGTATCTTAATTATGTTCTGTCCTGGTTGCGGATCTGAAGAACGGCAAGCGAGCCAGTATTGTCGCGCCTGCGGCACAGACCTGCGGCCGGTGCGCGTGAGCCTGGAGCGGCCTGACTCAATCACCGCCTCGGCAGTCTCGGCGCGCGAAGAAATTGGCCGCGCCGTCGCGCAGAAAATTCGCGAGGTGCAAGATGCGCGCGAGCTGAAAAAGGTCGCGGAAGACGTCCTGCCACAGATCGAAAAGTTTCTCGAATCGCCCGAAGAAAAGCGGCTGCGCCGCATGCGCGTCGGCATGATCATCTCCACGATTGGACTCGGCGCCACGCTGGGAATGATGATCATGGGCTTTTTCGCGCAAACCGCCGACAGAGAAGGGTTCATGCTGGCTTCGGGTCTGGGAGTCGTGACGTTCTTCATCGGCCTCGGTTTTCTGCTGAACGCATTTTTCTTCACGCGACCGCGTAAAGAATTGGATGATCATTCCGCAGATGCGCGCGCGCAGAATGCGCTCGATGCTAATTACGCGGCGCCGGCGGCGTTGCGCGCACAGACAACTTCGAATCTCGCGCAGCCTCCCGGCTCAGTTACTGAGAACACGACGCTTCACTTGAAGTCCGATCGCTAATATTCTTTCGCAAATGGCTGTGACGCTCGAAGGCGGTTGCCGCGTTTCTGAAATGCACGAAGGCGAGCCTGCTGTTAATGGCACGCTTCGCATTTGGAATCGCATTGGCCGGGGCACCGGCGCGCAAGCAATATCTCTGCGCGTGATGGAGGTCGGGCCCGGCGAGTCACCGACGATCATCAACGAAGACTGCGATCAGATTTTGTATTTGCTGTCAGAGAATCATGACCGCGAAGCGGTCAAAGAAAGTAGCCAGGGGCAAGCGCGCAGCGCGCCGCCCCTGGATCGAGCATTAATCGATCAGCACCCTGAAGGGGTGCGAGATAGTATCTCCTCAATCGCCATCACAATAGATGGACAATACTTTGCGATCGATTCAGACAGCGGCATCTATATCCGGCCGACCCAAACATTCGGAATCAATAATCGCAGCGACGCATCAATAACCATCATCAGCGCGCAATGTCCGGATCCTGACCGCCACCCTTCCATCGTCGATGAATCAGCGAATGCAGTGCACGGATCAAGCCCGGCGCCAATCGTGGGGCTCGCAGATCAGCGTGCTCAGCCAACCGGCGACCGCTGGTATCGCGTACTGATCGATGATCGCGTCGGCAGCACTCAAGTCACGCAGTTCGTCGGCTCAATTCCACCCGGCCGCGCACCCGCTCACTTTCACGACTACGAAGAAGTTTTGTTTATCTTGAAAGGCGAGGGCCACATGTGGGCCGGTGAATCCAACACGCCAATCAGCGCCGGCTCATGCATCTATCTACCCAGGGGGCAGGTGCATTGCGTCGAGAACACCGGTGATGGAGAGTTGCGTTTGCTGGGGGTGTTCTATCCCGCTGGCAGTCCGAGCGTGAGGTATGACGCTTAGAGGTAGGCATTTTTCTCGAAGACCGCATCTGCTATATTAATCACATGAATTCTGCGGATTTACACGGAATTGTCCACTCACAGCCCGAAATAATGGGTGGCACACCAGTCTTTGTTGGAACCCGTGTTCCGCTTGAGAATCTCATCGACTATCTCGAAGGCGGAGAATCGGTCGATGACTTTCTCGAAGCCTTTCCCACCGTCAAACGCGAACAGGTCATCGCCGTCATTGAGGCAGGCAGGCTCAAGATGCTGGAAACAGTTTGAACCATGCGTGTCCTCATTGATGAGTGTCTTAATTGGCGCATTGCCGCGCCTTACGCCAGCACAATTGCACCTCAGCGCAGGAAATGGGTTGGTCGGGTCTTGCGAATGGCGAATTGCTAAAAGTTGCGGAGAAGCAATTTGATGTCTTGATTACCGGCGATCGTAACCTCAGCTTTCAGCAGAGAGTTTCTACTTTCAATATCGCGGTAATCATTCTTCATGCGAAAACAACTCAATTGGATGACACCCTGGTTTTGATGGAAAAGGTAAATTCAGTATTGGACACGATAACGCCCGGCGAGACCGCCGATGTCTACCCCTGAATCATTAACTCCGTCAGGATATTCATCGCCTCCTGTACCTCTTCATCGGTATTGAAGAAATGCGGCGACATCCGCAGGCCAACGCCCGGCCGGCAATCGACGAAGACTTTTCGTTCCCCCAGGCGATTGACCATCGCCGGACCATCTGCAACGTAAATCATTACCGAGCCGCCGCGCTGATTCACGTCCTGAGGACTGTTTACTTTCCAACCGTGCTCTAAGGCGAAATCGACCATCCAACGCGTCCGGCGTTCCGATTCCTCACGAATGGTTTTCACGCCGACCTCATCGATGATCTGCAGACCGGGAATCACTGAATAAAGCGCCGGGATGCTCGGCGTGCCTTGTGCAAAGCGGCGGACGGAATTGCTGTAGTGCATGGGCGGCTGCGCGAAATCGAAGGGCGCGTGATGTGCGACCCAGCCCGTCAGCCTGGGCTGCAGTTCATTTTGCAAATCCGGCCGCACGTAGAGATAGCCACACGACGGACCACCGCACAGCCACTTGATAGTGCCGCCAATCATGAAATCGACGTCCCACTCGCACGCTTTCAATTCCATGGCGCCGGCTGATTGATAGACGTCGAGCAGCACCAGGGCGCCATGCCGGTGAGCGCGTTCGACGATAGGTTCGACTTCGACACGATACGAGCTGCGAAAAGATACGTGTGACAGCGCGACCAGGGCGGTCTTGTCGTCAATTGCGTCGACGAAGTCATCGGTGTTGATTGAGACGCCGTCGTCGGAGTGCACGACTTCCACTACGGCGCCCACGCGTGCCTGCTCGTCCCAGATATAACGCATCGAGGGAAAATCGAGCGCGCTGGTGATGATCCTATTGCGCTCACTTGATGCAAAATCAAAACATGACGCGACGGTGGAAAGCGCGATCGAAGCGTTCGGCTGTACCTGCACTGATCCCGGCTCGCCGCCGATAATTCGGGCTATGCGATCTCCGACCGCCGCAGACATCTCCCACCAGCTTGTTGCCCAGGCGTCTTCGCTGGTGTGATGTTCCCAGGCGTCGTAATACGCCGCCATCGCATCGCGCGTGGCGCGCGGTACCGGGCCGAGGCTATGACTCAGCAGATGAATACCCGAAGCGAGCGTGGGAAACTCTTCACGGCGGCGATTGATTTGAACTGTCATCATGGATCGCTCGCATCCCTGCGGGCGGTACGCCGGCAGGATGCCGGCGCTCCTACGCTCGAATTTGGCTCAATGTCTTTTCAAGTCCGAGCGGGTCGTTCTTCAACCCTTCCAGGACGCCCTCGGCCTGTTCGCCAATTGGCGGATCGATCGACTCCTCGCGAATGTGTCGCAGGATTTCGCCGGCGACGAATTCAGCCGTCATCTTCGGAACGTCCGCTCCCTTGGCCATGTCGGTGTCAATCGTCGTCGGCATCACGGTCATCACGTGCACGCCATTGTCTTTCAAATAGGCACGCAGTGCCTGACCGAGCGACAAGAGCGCAGCTTTACTCGCGCAGTAAGTCCCGATCAATGGCAGATTAATTTTCGCGAAAGCCGTGGCGACGTTGACGATCATCCCTTCGCCGCGCTCGACCATCTGCGGCGCAAGCGCGCGCGACATTCGCAGTGCGCCAAAGTAATTCACGTTCATCTCATCGAGCGCAGTGTCGAAGTCCATCGATAGGGGATTTCCATAACCGGCGATGCCGGCGTTATTAATCAGAATATCGATCTCGCCAAGGTCCTTCAGATTGCTAATGTCATCGTCGTTCGTTACATCAAGTTTGGTAGGAGTTACCCCGTTTGCGCGTAAGCTTTCCGCGCTTTCCGGTTGACGAAATCCACCAATAACCTCACGCGCGCCGGCATTCAGGCAAGCCAGCGCCAGGGCGTGACCTAAACCGCGATTCGCCCCGGTGATCAGAATTCTTCTGCCTTCAATCTCCATAACGTCACGTCGCCGGCACCGAGTTACGCTTTCCCATCCAGCGTGAGAAGCCGTACAGCACAGCGCCGAAAATCGACCAGACGACGGCCAACTCCAGACTCGTCAGCGAATGTTGCATCACTCGATCGTAAAAGGTCTGCGCGCGCAGCGTGCGCACGTCCTGAATTATTTGCACGACGATCATCGCGCCCATCGCAACCGCAGATAGCGCGGCGCTCGCAAACAGCAGTGACTTGGGAATGCCGATACTAATCTCGCGATAGAGATCCGGATTAAGACGAGGCAGCAGCAGAAACGTCAGGCTGTGAATAAAATACAAAGTAATCAGCGCAAAGACCGCGATGTTCAATGCCAATGATAGTTGACCGCTAATCAGCAGAACTCCGCAGCCGATCAGCGTGAGCGTTAAGCCACGAATCGGCGTGGCGGTGCGCGCATTGACAAAGCCTACCCACTTCGGCGCCAGGCGATCCTTTACGAACATGATTGCCAGCCGCGACGGCACGAGCATGGTTCCATTCAACGCCGTCATGATCGCCATGATCGCTCCGAAGGTGATGAACGCGGTGGCGCCCGCCGGCAAGTAAACTGAGGCGACCTCGGCCATCGGCGCTTTGCTCGCTTGCAAACGGGCGCCCGGCAAGACACCGAACGAGACTATCGACATCAACACGTAAACGAGCGCGGTAAAGGTAATTCCCTTCAGCAGGATCATCGGCAGACGGCGGGTCGAATCCTTCACTTCACCGGCCGTCTGGGCTACCGATTCAAATCCGGCATAAGCAAAGAAGATAGGCAGCAGGCTGGCTGCAAATCCGCCGAAGCCGTGCGTGACAAACGGTTGATAGTTGCTCGAGCGAATGGCGAATAATCCGGGCACGACTAACACCAGAATCGCGAGTAGCTTCAGCGCCGACATGACAACCTGCAATCTGCCGAACCAACGCACCCCGGCAACGTGCACGCCATAAAATAAAACCAGCGCGCCAATTGCCATTGGCAGATGGAATCCCGATCCGAGGCCGAGCAGATTTCTGAGATAACCCGCAAACGCGTCCGCGAGGTAAGCCCCCGCGCCGACATAAGAAATGATTTTGATCCACGCGCCGATGTAGGCGATGCCAAAGCCGCCCAACGTGCGGGAGATGTGCAGATACTCGCCGCCGGGTTCGCGGCCAAGCGGCGTGGAAATGTAAGCGGCGTAAGGAATCGAAGTGGCCAGAATCACCGGCATGAGCACTGCGTAACCCAAAATCACGCTCGGTCCCGTGAGGTTCCAGGCGTCGCTGGTGACTTTGAAAATGCCGGCGCCGATGAGAATGCCGATCAGCGTCGCATACGACTCGATGGTGCCGAGGTCGCGGCGCAGGCGAGACGTTGGCGTTGGATTAGCAGGTTCCATTTGTCGCAGCCAAATTTCTATTGCCCTGGCACCCTCCCTGACGGTCGGGTTTCTGAGTTCTATCGATTCATCAATTCATTCGCGGGCAACTTGGGATTTAAAACCTTCTCGGCAGTTTCCACGCCCGCGACCGGCAGCGCGGTCGCATCAATCAACCCAATTTGTGCCAGGACCGAAGCCTGATCCCAATAGATATGTTCGTGCGCCAGTTTGCCGTCGCGAAAATGAACCACCACGATCAGCGGAATTTTCACGTGCTTGTTCGTCGGCGCGACGCCGGGCAGCATCCAGTCCATTTTGATCGTGTGCGTGAATTCAAACACCATTTCATCGACCACCCGATCGACTCCGATCGTGCGCGACACCGGCGTCATCGACGTGTCCGGCGGCATCTGCGGGATAAACCGCTGCGAATAAAACTCGCGCAGTTCGTCGTGCCCGACGCCACCCGTCATCACCGGCACGTGATTGACGTAAGCATCCGGCACCATCGTCCTCAATGTG
Organism: Pyrinomonadaceae bacterium; assembly: GCA_044870975.1. Classification (GTDB taxonomy): domain Bacteria; phylum Acidobacteriota; class Blastocatellia; order Pyrinomonadales; family Pyrinomonadaceae; genus UBA11740. The sequence goes on along the minus strand of JBIOZK010000049.1, from coordinate 4,830 downwards.
TCTTCGGTGTGACGCGTGGCGAACTCGTACTTCACATGCTCGTCCCATTTTTCTGACAGCACCTTCTGAGCGTTCGCAAATCCTTCGCCAGCCAAATGACGCACGAAGAACTCCAGCGTGCGGAGATGCGCGAGTTCCGCCGCCGCCGCATCGTAATGCGCGCCACCCGATCGTCCGAACGCATGATCTTGCTCGGAATAATGGTGAATCGTCACCAGGGAATTTCCGTCAGTCGCGTTGTGAATCTGTTGCTGCGCCTCCGGCGGACAATACTGATCCTTGTTCGCGATGTGCAGCATCAACGGAGATGAAATGCCACCTGCCTCACTCAGACTTTTCTCGATGCCGACGCCGTAATATCCAACGGCACAGTCGGGATTGAATCTCGCCGACAAGAGCCACGCCAACTTTCCCCCGAGACAAAATCCAACCGCACCAACGCCGCCGGTGCAGGCCGGATGTTGACGCAAGAAGTTCATCGCCGCCGCCGAGTCTTCGACTGCTTTCGCTTCATCCAGACCCTGATAAAGCTGAAAAGCTTTCTGCCATTCAGCCTCGGTCTGATCGGTCATGTCTACGCCGCGCTCCTGCCGCCAAAACAAATCTGGGCAGATGGCGACGAACCCATGCGACGCATACCAGTCGCACACGTCCCGCATGAATTGATTCACACCAAAGATTTCCTGCAGCACCACGATGCCCGGGCCATAACCGCTGGCGGGTAAGACGAGATGGGCGTCGAACTCGCCACCGTCCGATGAATTGATTTTGATCATTTGCATCAGCTCCTGCGCGAAGCTTTATACGCGAAGTGATCCGAATTGGCGAGTACGGTGCGTTATGTTGCTTGTTAACTGGTGCGAAGCCAGTCCCTGCCGGCCGGGCACAACTCAAGAAAGTTGCACATCAGACAGTGGCTCGCGGGCAGCGGTGGAAACGCGTCGGCGTCGAGCGTGCCATCCAGCGCAGCAATCGTTTGCATCGCCTCATCTATCGACCGCGCAGCCGCTTCGCGCTCGAGCAATTGAGCAGGCAAACTGATTTCGATGTTCGGGTCAAGGAAGTGAAGTGTGGCTCGAAGACTGACAAGTTCAACGTCAGCGGGAAGCAGGGCTCGCAGCGCCAGCGCGTAACCCTGCATTTGCAGTTGATAGTCGCCCGCAATCCGCTGCGCCTGCGCATCGAGTGAATTTGGAAGTGTTGTGTTTGCCGTTTGCTCAACAACCAAATCGAAATCGAAAGAGGCCTGACCCGGCGCGACGGCCACATCAGCTTTCGCAGTCGCTCGTTGAATAGTTTCCGTCACCCGAGTCGGCGCTGAAAATCGGTTCGTCTTGAAATCAATAATCTCGACGCTAACCCCGTTCGGCGCGGGCGTAATCAGTAATTTGTCGATTGTGCCGGTCAGAATTCCCAGGGGCCGCTGCAAACGAAACCGTAACTCACTCCAAATACCGGGGCTCGCCCGTGGCACAGACTTCAGTCTGTGATTTTCGTCAGTCACATCACCTGGAGTCGGTGACACTTTTGAAATCCGCCGATAGACGTCACTGGCAAGATAATTCTGCGCCAGCGGCAGGAGCGTACGGACGGCCTCTTCGTCATTGATTCCCAAGGTTCGACCGGCGAGTTCTGCTTGCCGCTGCGCTTTCACTTCTTCAAAGCTGGCGCGCAGTCGCGTCTCAGGATCCTCACCGGCAGAATAGGTTTCGCAGAACCGATGTATGACGGCGCCTTTCAGCGTCGCGGTGAGATTGGCGGGCGGCTCGGGCGCCTCGGCATCGTTCCACACGGCGCGTTCTTCCTTGCCGGGCGTGCGCAGCATGCGCTCGAAATAATACTGCCGGGCGCAACGCTGAAAATTTATTAACTGCGTCACCGTGAAGCGACGTGGTGCTAAACCAGGTTCAGGCGCGAGCCCCCGCATCAACGGAAATGCTTCTTCGAATGATTGCGGCAACTCGACAGTTGGTTCGGACTCGTCCACTGAGGGCGTTTGTTCCCGGGTGCGCGCCGCCGAACTGTCAAGACTAACCGTGACGTGAATCTGTGCATCGTCAGGCAAATCAATGACGCCGGTTTGCGTTTGCGCGTCGAGGGCCAACGCCCGCCACAACCAGCCCACCCAGAGGTCGCTGTCCTGCAAATTTTCGAGACGCTTCCGCTCGACGGCCGCCGACAGAATCAAATGATCGCGGGCGCGCGTCGCGGCAACATACAGCAAGCGCATGCTCTCGAAGTTTTCACGCCAACGGTTTCGCTGCCCCAATTGATTGAACAGCGCGCCCCGAACTGAACGGCCGCGGCCGTCGGGCACACGCACGGTCATCCCCTTGTGCCGATCGAGAATGAAGACTGATTCGCGACGGTTCGGCTCCCGATGTAAATCAGGAATGATTACGACCGGAAACTCGAGCCCCTTGGCCTGGTGAATCGTCATCAGCCGCACCACGTTGGCGGACTCGTCCATCTGGCCCTCGCCTTCGCGGCCGCCGATGGCTTCGAATTCTTCGACGTAACGCACGAAGTCGCGAATCAGGTGACCTGACTTCTCGAATTGTTCCGCCAGCCGAAAAAGCTTCTCGACGTTCGCGACCCGCTGCGCGCCGTCAAAATTGGCGGCCACGATAGTCAGAAATTCGGACGAGGAGACCGCGTAACGAAGCAGATCGGCAATTCCATATCGATTGCGCCGCGCCATCATGGCTTCCATCCAGGGCGCGATCCGGTCGAGCGCGGTCCGATCTTTGTGATCGATGAATTTGATTTCGCGGTGACGCCGCAACGCGCGCAGCAAATTGCGGCGATGCAGCCGCGTCGGCTCGCCTGGTTCCTCTAACCATGGTGCGCAACGCAACGCAAACAGCGCATTGTCCGAAATTCCGCCCAGCGGTGAACGCAGAATTGCAGCCAGCGCCAGTTCATCCGTGGTGTTATCCAGGAAGCGAAGCAGTTGGATCAGATCCGTAATCTCTTCGCGCTGGTAGAAGCCCTTGCCCTGGACCGTGAGGTACGGGATACCCGCGCGGCGCAGTGCGTTTTCATAGGTCCATACGCCGGTGAAGGCACGTAGCAGGATCGCGATGTCTTTGTATTCGGCGTGGCACAGACTTGAGTCTGTGTTGTTGTTTTCGTCATCACACAGACTAAAGTCTGTGCCACTTACCAGCGCCCGAATTCGCTCGGCCACCTGTTCGGCGTCGCGTTCCTGCCCAGCGTAGTTGCTGCGCCGATATCGAGGCGCCCCATTCGAATCTTCATCATCGCTGATGGCGGTGACCATGAACTCGACGTGCGGCGGTTCATTTTCGGCTGCGCGCACGGCGAGACTCGACTCGTGCTCGACATAGCCGAGTTCACCGACAGCATCGGTTGGAACATCCGTATTGGGTTCGAAGATTTGCGCGAATAGAAAATTCAGGGCCGCGATCAGCGGCTGCTGGCTGCGAAAATTGAGCAGCAGCGGTTGTTGAATACCGCCGGCCGCTTCGATGGCTTCGGTCATTTCAGAAAACACATCGACATCAGCCCCGCGGAAACCATAAATCGATTGCTTGCGATCGCCTACGATGAACAGGTTCGTTCCGCGCACCAGGGCGAGCTTCATCAACAAATCGCGTTGCAGCCCGTTGGTGTCCTGAAATTCATCGACCAAAAAATATTTGTACCGCTCAGAAACTCGCGCCAGCACTGCTGGATGGTCAAGCAGCCGCAGCGTCCGCAGTTGCAAGTCGTCAAAATCGAGCACCGACAGCCGCTCTTTCTCAGCATCAAGGCGAGCCGCGACGCTGCGCAACAGGCGCAGGAGCGCCAGCGCATACTTCTTCGCGAGCAGGTCGTAACCAATCGTCGGCAGCTTCCCGCGCAGACAATCGCTCCCACCCGGTTCGTCTCCGAACAGCAGCGGATCGATTCGTTCAATTGCCGGATGCGTCCCCTTCTTCGGTCGCGCCTCCCAGAAATCTTCAATGGCCTGCGTGTACGTGGCGATAGTTGTTTCGGTGGGCGGCTGCGCCAGAGTCGCTCGCAGCGCCGGCCATTCGGCAGCAAACTTCGCACGCTTCTCCTCGGCCTTGGCCGTCAGCCGGCCCGCCGACAGAAGTTGTGCAACCTCCACCTCCAATTGCTTCAGCGCTTTGAAATAATTGATCTCGGCAGCGTGCGCCTCAGCGGTCAGTGTTTCGATCCGCTCAATCGACAAACCCTGATCGCGATATTTCCGGTGCAGCTCGCCGAGCGCTGTCGCCACCGCAGCCCGGCCGGTTCCTTCGGTAAAACGCAAGATGGTTTCATCGCCATTGTGAATCGCGTCGCCGAGCGTCTTTTCGATCACCGCTTCGAGCATCATGATCGATTGATGCTCGTCCAGCAGCACGAACTGTGGGTCGATGTTCGCTTCCACCGGAAACTCGTGCAGGAGTCGCGAACAAAAGCCATGAATCGTGGTGATGACCGCGCCTTCCAGCGTGCGCTTGTGGCGCAACCAAGTCTGGCGCTCCTTGTCCGATGAAGTGCGCAGCAAGCCATCGATGCGATCGCGGACGCGCTGGCGCATTTCGTTCGCGGCCCGATTCGTGAAGGTGATCGCTACGATGTTCTCAACCGAGACCTTTTTCGCGCGCAGTATCTCGAGGTAACGCTCAACCAGCACGAAGGTTTTGCCAGCGCCCGGCCCCGCCGTCACTGACAAGTGTTTGTCGAGCGTGTGCGCGGCGACTTTTTGTTCGGGTTTTAGTTCACGAAGCTGCGGGGTGTCGTGGGATTCCATTACATCAGGGCCCGATATTCGCGGCAAAAATGGTGCACCCGGCATGATTCGAACATGCGACC
>JBIOZK010000048.1:0-38152 GCA_044870975.1 Pyrinomonadaceae bacterium | reverse complement strand
CGTGCTCGATCAGGGTCCGCTTGCGCGATGCGTCGCCCTCGCTGACGCCATCAAGCGTGCTTTTCTTGCGGCGGTTGCTGCGGCGCGCTGATCGGCATCAACTCGCTTTTGTATCCGCAGCCTTCAGCATCAGAACAGTATTTGGTGGTGCCTTTCTTGGTGGTCTTCTCCAGCAGAAAAGGCTTACCGCATTGCGGACATTTCTCTTCGATGGGCTTGTCCCAGAAGACCGCGTCGCACTTCGGATAATTTGCGCAGCCGTAGAAGACTTTGCCCCGGCGCGATTTCTTCACCACCAGTTCGCCGCCACATCCGGGCCGCGGACATTTCACGCCGGTCGTCTCCTGCTTGATGTATTTGCACTTGGGATAATTCGAGCACGAGATGAATTCGCCGAAGCGTCCCCAGCGCTTCACCAGTTGCGCGCCATCCACCGGACAATTCTCATCCAGCGGTTGCGGCGGCGCGGAGACCTTTCCACTCTTGGTAATCTTGCGGATGTTCTTGCATTCGGGGTATCCGGAGCAGCCGTAGAACGGACCGAAACGCCCTCGTTTGAGCTGCATCTGCTTACCGCACAACTCACAATCTTCGATCACTTCCTCGCCGTCTGAACTGGCTGCGGCATCGACCGCGGGCGGTGGTTCGGCATCGCGGGTCGCGCCGCAGCTATTGCACTTCAGGTATTTCCCAAAACGCCCGAGCTTCTGAACCATCCCCGGCGTCTCGCACTTCAGGCAAACTTCATCGGTCGGAGTCTCTTTCTCTTTGATGTCCTTCGCGTATTTCTGAAACTTGGTCAGGTCGTCTTTGAATTTGTCGTAGAACTCATGCAGCGCGTCGGTCCACTTGAGCTTGCCTTCTTCGATCTCATCAAGCTCTTCCTCCATCCGCGCGGTGTAGGTCTCGTTGAAGAGGTCGTCGAAACCGCCTTCAATTAATACGTCGTTCACGGTTTTGCCCAGGGCGGTCGGATGAAAACGGCCCTCCTTCTTTTCGACGTACTCGCGATCCTGGATGACGGTCATGATCGCTGCATAGGTCGAAGGCCGGCCGATGCCTTTTTCTTCGAGCGCTTTGACCAACGTTGCTTCGGTGTAACGCGGCGGCGGTTCGGTGAAGTGCTGCTCGGGATCGATCTTATTCAGCGCCAGCGTTTCACCTTTCGTTACCAGCGGCAGCGTGCGCTCGTCTTCCTCATCCTCAGCCTTTTCATCCCGCCCTTCCTGATAAATCTTGAGGAAGCCGTCGAATTTCTGCACCGATCCGGTCGCGCGAAAAACGAAACGTCCGGCTTTGATGTCGATGGTCGTTTGATCGAAGAGCGCCGGCATCATTTGCGAAGCGACAAACCGCTGCCAGATCAGACGGTACAGCTTTAGCTCTTCCGGCTTTAAATACTTGGCGAGCGAATCAGGAGTGCGGGCTACATCGGTCGGGCGGATGGCTTCGTGCGCATCCTGCGCATCTTTCTTAGAGCGATAGTGGACAGCTTTTTCCGGCAGATAATTCTCGCCATATTGCTGCTGGATGAACCCGCGCACCTCGCCCAACGCCGTGTCGCTCACGCGCGTCGAGTCGGTACGCATGTAGGTAATCAAACCGACTGACCCTTCGCTCCCGATCTCGACGCCTTCGTAGAGGTGCTGCGCGATCATCATGGTGCGCTTCACCGGAAAACTGAGTTTGCGCGAAGCTTCCTGTTGCAGCTTGGAAGTGATGAAAGGCGGCACCGGATTGCGCTTGCGTTCCTTGGTCGTTACTTCATCAACGATAAAGGTTTGCTGCTGGGCCTCATCGACGATTTCTTTGGCCTGCGCTTCGGCGCCAATCAGCAATTCGCTCTTCTTTAGATCTTGATCAAAACCGCTCGTCTTGACAGTCTGTTCGGCTACCTTCAGCAGTCGCGCTTCGAAGGGCGGCGGTGCTTGCGCGGAAAGATTTGCACCGATAGTCCAATACTCAGTCTTACTGAACGCTTCAATCTCGCGCTCGCGCTCGACGACCATGCGCAGCGCAACGGACTGCACGCGCCCGGCGCTCAGGCGTCCGCCGATGGTGCGACAGAGGAGCGGCGAAACTTTGTAGCCGACCAACCGGTCAAGCACGCGGCGCGCCTGTTGTGCGTCCACCAGGTTTCCATCGATCTCTTTCGGATGTTCGAATGCCTCCTGCACCGCGCGTTTGGTAATCTCATTGAACATCACGCGGTACGCGGGCTTCTTAGGCTTCTTCGGAACGATTTCTTCGGCGAGATGCTGGCAGATGGCTTCGCCTTCACGATCAGGGTCAGCTGCCAGGAAGATCGCATCGACCTCTTTTGCGGTCTTCTTTAGATCGGCGACGATCTTCTTGTTATTGCGCTTTTTTGAATCGGGAATGATCTCGTATTCCGGCTCGAAATTATTCTGGACGTCAACGCCCAGGCCCTTCGAAGGCAGATCTTTGATATGCCCGATCGAGGCCTTCACGACGAAGTCCTTGCCGAGATATTTGTTGATTGTCTTCGCCTTGGCCGGCGATTCGACTATTACGAGATTCTTTGGCATTGCTAATCCGCGTTCGGACAGCCACAGATGACACTTCGATGTCCGAAGGTTGCTTCTAAACCGATTTCCAGAGGTTTTTGGGCGGGTTGAACATAACATTAAGTGTGGCTGAAACGCCAAATGCTCCCCCGGCGAGCCGGGCTCGGGAGCGGCTGCGAGCACTAAGAAACTCCGGTTTTCCTACGGAAATCTGCATGTCGAGGGGGCAGCCATCTCAGTCAGCCCGGCAAGGTTTGCGAAGGAAGTCGTTGATGAAAGCCCGTCGAAATCCCGAGGAGCCAATTACCGAGGTTCTCTTCGGAGCATAATTAGTTATGTCGAGCGCCACGGCGATTCTTAACTTAGAATTCTAATTTGATTCATGCGCGCGTAACCCTGGGCGTTCATAATGGGCTTCGACAGCCCGAACGATCTGAACAACTTCTTTGACAGCGTCGTAATCTAAGTTGGTGGCGACGTAGTCAACGCCCAGAGAGGTTTTCATGAGCGCAAGACAAATTACTCTGCCGTTAAGAGCCAGACGCGTAGAGGCGCATAAGGATTCGAATGCCGACTTAATCGGCCGTTCCTATGAAGATGGAATCGCAACGATCACCGTCGTCGAAACGTGCCTGAACGATCAGAGTCGAGTGATGGTTCGGCGCGATATCGACGGCCACACCTGGTCTATGCCGGCGTGGCTGATGCGTTTGGTGTTTAAGGAAACGAAGCGGAAACGCGCTGCGTAACCGCTCGACTTGCCCGGAGTGTTAGGGACTGGGTTGAAGCCGTAATTGGCGCTCGATCCGGTCGCTACCGCTCCCGGTGTTGACAGGATTAGGCGCCGCGATAGAGGTCGTCGATCAGCCCGCCATATTTCTGATCGATCACGGCGCGTTTCACTTTCAAGGTCGGCGTCATCTCACCTTTTTCAATCGAGAATTCTTCCGGTAGCAGCGCGATTCGCCTGACGCGTTCGTAATCAGCCAGGTGAGCAGTGATCGTCGTTACATCTTTTTGCACCAGTTTGACGGCGGCCGGCATCCGCGCGATGTCGGCATGAGTGCCGCCGGCATCTTCACCAGCAGCGCGTAGGGCGCTCTTTAAATCTTCCCAGTCGGGAACAATCAACGCCGCGGGAAATTTCCGGCTGGAACCAATCACCACCACCTGATTCACGAACTCGCTTTGCTTCAGCAGGCTTTCGAGTTGTTGCGGCGCGATGTACTTGCCGTTGGACAACTTGAAAAGGTCTTTCTTCCGATCGGTGATGAAGAGATGACCCTCAGCATCTTTGTAGCCCACATCTCCCGTCGCGAACCAACCGTCGTTCATGACCGCTTCGGTTGCCTCAGGATGTCCGTAATAACCCTTCATCACGTTGGGGCCGCGCACCAGCATTTCGCCATCTGCCGCAAGCTCAACTTCGATACCAGCGAAGGGTTTGCCGATCGAGCCGACACAATTATCTTCCGGGCGGTTCGCACAGACGACGCAGGTCTCGGTCATGCCGTAACCTTGCAGAATGCAAATGCCGGCGCCGAGAAACGAGTAGGACAACGTGGGTGACAGTGGGGCGCCGCCGGAGACGAAGTAACGTAAACGGCCGCCGATGCCTTCGCGCCATTTCGTAAACACCAGCCGATCGGCAACCGCGTGACGCGCTTTCAGGGAGAGCGGAATGGGCTGCTTCTTGTCTTTCAATTCGGCGTAACGCTGGCCAATTGTCAGCGACCGCTCGAAGATTTTGCTTTTCAAGCCACCGGTCGACATGCCCTTCTTCACGATCCGGTGATAAACCTTCTCGAAGAGTCGCGGTACGGCAGTCATGATCGTCGGCTGGACCTCGCGCAGGAACTCACCAACCTGTTCGATCGAAGCCGCGTAATGAACTGAGACGCCGACGTAGCAGAAGACATAAAAGACACTGCGTTCAAAGATGTGCGATAGCGGCAGCACCGAGAGCGAAATGTCGGCGGGTGAGATGGGTAAACCGACGGTGATCGATTTGAGATTTGAAATGAAGTTGCCGTGCGTCAACATAACGCCCTTGGGCTCGCCGGTGGTGCCGGAGGTGTAGATGATGGTAGCCAAATCGTTTGGCTCTGTTTGAGCGAGTAGTTCGTCAAATGCGCGCGGATTCGCAGCTTCGATTTCGGCGCCGCGGGCTTCGACCGCTTCCAGCGTGGTCGCATTATCCAGGCCTTTTGCGCTGTCTGAATCAAAGACCACCACCTGTTCCAAACCGTCAACCTTTTCGTAGCCTTTGCGAGCGTGCCGCAAAACTCGTCCGCCGGAAATCATCAGCGCGCGGGCACCGGAATCTCGCAGAATGTATTCGATTTGCTCGACCGATTGGGTGGTGTAAAGCGGAACAGTAACAGCGCCGGCGCTGAGGATCGCCAAATCGGCAATCGACCACTCGGGCCGGTTTTCGGAGATCAGGGCGATTCGATCCTGAGGTCGAATGCCACCGTCCACCATCCCCAATGCGAGGTGGCGCACGCGGCGAGTGAATTCTGCCGCCGAAATACGCACCCATTTGCCGTCGCGCTTTTCGCTGACAGTGTCGGGTTTGTTATGACGAGCCACCGCGTCAAGGCACACGGCTGCCAGTGTTTTTAGCTGGCTCGAATTTTCGTGATCGGGTGAGACGCTCGCGGCTGCTGCCGAAGACACTTTAAAAACTATCTCCTTGTTGGGCCGGGATTAACTGCCATGGCCGAGTACCGGAAAGCTGTGCCAAAGACTACATCGTAACGGATTAAAGACACAAACGAGGCCGGCCTAAGCGGGTTTTGACTCGACGGTCGCAGGTATTTGGGCGGAACTGCCGACCGAGTCGATTTCGCGATCGCTCGTGCGTCGTCTCCTCTTTCGTCGCCGGCCTTGACCGCCAGTTTCGTCAACCCGTCGATCGAGCGTCGCCATTCCGGCGAGCACCAAAAACAACAGAGCATTCGCGGTGGTGTGCAGGGTGAAATCAAAAGCGCTGTGGACGAGAACTGCAAAGCAGCCGGCCAACGCGCCAGTGGCAATGCCCCGACGAAACTTGTCCTCAGTGTTTCGGCGCGCCAGGCCTTTGCTGAAAAGGATAATCAGAAAACTGGCGCCCAGGAGCGCTCCGATAATCCCGGCATCGGCGAGTATTTGAAGATAATCGTTGTGCGCCTGCTCAAGCCGATACATCCCGTTACGGGAATCGTATCGAGTGTAAATCACGCCAAAAGAACCCAGGCCGGATCCGATGAACGGATGGTGTTTGATGACGTCCAGGGTGACGTTCCAGAAATGCGCGCGGCCGGTGGTCGGATCGGCTGCGTTGACCGTCCCCAACAATCGGTTGAAAACCCCCGGGCCTCCGACGCCAATCGCACCAATAAAGAGAACTACAGCGAAGGCCAGGGCGGCGCCGGCTCGCATCAAGACGCCACGGAAACGGCTGCTGTGACGCGAGCGGTCGCTGCCGCCAGGCCCGGCAACTACGATCACGAACAGAACCTCGGCGGTCAGGCTAATCATGCCGCCACGTGAGTTTGTCAGAATGAGTGAGACCGCCATCAAGATAGCCGCGAACGCATAGAGCGGCCGCTTGTGTGTCTCGAGCGATCCTGAGAACAGGAGGCCGAGTGGCAGCGCCAGCGTCAATTCCATATAACCAGCGAAATGATGACGATTGATGAACGGTCCGAAAGCCGTACTCTGCGCCAGTTGCCGGTACCAATAAACGCGGGTGCCATCGCTCGTCAATGATTGCGTCAATCCGAACATCGCCAGCACGAAACCGAAGATGATGATCGTGCGGGTGAGTGTGCGCAGCCGCCGCGGCGAGTCGGTGAAAATCAGCACGGCTGCGAAATAAAGAAACAGCGAGACGAGTTGCACCAGCACCAATTGCGTGGCGTAGCGATCCAGCGACAGTGCGCGGGTGAGCGACAATCCGAGGCCGGCATCATCGGGCGCCGAACGCAGGGGCAGCATCTGGAAGATTCCCAACAGAATCAGCCCCAGCAGCGGCCACTGCAAAGCATTCCGATTGAGCTGCACGGAGCGCAGGATCATTCCATCGACGCACCATAAACAGACGAGGCCCGCGGCCGTCGCGGCGAAGGTGGCCAGCGCCCAATCGTGAACGGTGCCGAACGCCAGAGTCGTCAGCACGATCATTACGCAGATCGCCAGGAACGCCAGCCGACTCGCCAGCGTGTGCCTGCGTTTCCCGGCTTCGTGCACCGAGCTACTGACGGCGGTTTGCCGGCGCGGCTGTAGCACCGGCGCCGCTAATTCGCTGGAGAGTGAAGTCGTCATACCAAACGGTGCCAAATATCGGACACACGGGCTCCTTTTCTCCGCACGCCTCGCGAGCGAAGTTAAGCTGGATGCCCTCTTCTTTCGGTTTTGATTTGAAGGTTAACGTGACTGCCTGCCAATCATGCGTGCCGCCGGCACCTGCGGCCGATGAAGCAAGTACCTGGCCCGCCAGGTCTTTGACAAGCACGAGCGGAGTGCTGGCCGACATCAACCCATCGGTTCGGACAAAAAACTGGAGTTTGTACTGCGTGTCGGGCTCAACAATGACTGTCTGCGAGATCGGAATACTGTCCAATCGACCGGGTGATTTGAAAATAATTCGCATGTTGCCCTGGCCGCTGTGGGGATGCGCGTTATCGACACCTATCTGCGCCTGCGATCGAGAAGTGATCGCCCAATGAAAGATGTCGGCGTCACCCTCTTTGAGCGGGGCCTCAAACCCGCCATTCGAAACTTGTTCGGCGGCGGGCAGCGCCTGGGTAGAGCTTCGCGAATCGCGCATGAGCGCCAGCGCCGCGTGATAATAATGGCCGTTGATAAAGGCCTTTGTCAGGTCCTCGGTCGCCGCGGATTCGGACTTTCGATCAGACGCACTCACCGATCGCGTCACCGCCAAAGCCGTCTCTGGTTTGCCCGATTGAATGAGTGACAGTGCCAACTGAAGACGCACTGCCGGCGATGGCAGCGCCCTGGCGAGCCCTGCTGGATCATCACCAAATAGTTGGGTAGCCAAGCCGAATACCGGCGCCAGCATGCGTGAATCAGATTCCGCCGCCGTCGATAGATGTGTGAAACCCTCATCGACTCGGCCTTCGCGTAAGAGCAAATTTCCATACTGCCAATGGGGCTGCGAATAAGCCGGCGCCAATTCGACCGCGCGTCGCAAAGCCTTCTCAGCACTTTGACTGTCTCCCGCAGCTTCCAATGCGCGTCCCAGCTCGAGCCAATAGCGAAAATCGTAAGGGCCGACTTCAACTGCCAATCTGTATTCAGCGACGGCTGCCGCCAAATTGGTAGCACTGAAGTTTGTTTCCTGTAGCGATCCCAGCCGCCAATGCGCCACAGCGTTCCCCGGCGCCCAGCGAGTGGCGAGGCGGGCCATTTCAATCCCGTCTGCGTCGGGAGTCGTGGTGTATTCGGCCACTGTATTGCCGACATACCAGCGCACGGCGAAGGTGGCTCCGGTTACCGCGAGCAACGCTGGAATGATTAGCAGCCAACGCAACGCTGGAGGATGGAAACTTAAAGTGATTACCGATGGGTATTTGGTCTGCGGCACAGGCAAAAGAAACTATAACTGTCCGTTGGCGGAAACGTCGGGCACCGTTTTTAGTGGATTCTCCGAAATCGATTCCAATCGAATAGACAAACGGCGAAGTTCAATGTTCCGAGCTTCGCATTCGCTCAGGATTTCCGCAATCCGTTCATTTGAGATGCGCGGAGTTGATATCAGAACCTGTTCGACGTCGTGCTCAGCGAGTATTTTCGGCAGCAATCCATTTCCGCCAAAGACGCGGTAGCCATGAATTAGTTTTCCGTGCTTGGTATCGTCATCGTCCATGAACCCGACCGGCGCGTAGCTCAGTTCGCGGTTGTTGAGCAACTCTCTCAGCAACAACTCACCTGCGTCGCCGGCGCCATAGATGAGCACTCGCCTGCCGTTGGCGGCCGCGCCTGCCGGGAGAACCTGACGAAAGAAGCGAAACGCAACGCGACTACCGGCGAGCAACAAGAGCATTACCAGCGCGTCAGTCAGAAAGAGCGCGCGCGAAAATCCCTGGAAACGAAACTTGAACAGGATGATCAGCATACTGACGACCGAGCCGGCCGCTACAGCTTTCGCAAACGCGAATAAATCATCCATGCCGGTATAACGCCAGATCCCGCGATAGACACCGAAGAATAGAAACGCGCCGAGTCGGACCACCACCAGCACCGGCAGCGTGCGCAGGAAGAGTTTCCAGGCCGGGCTGTCGGAAGCGGGGCCGAACTTCAGCGCGTAGGCTGACCAGTAAGCAAGCGCGATCAAAATCACATCGAGTAAAACTTCAAAGATGCGTCGCTTGTAAGAAAAATCGATCAGGAAAGCGTAGAGCGGGTTGTCGTGCTCGGCGCGCGCCTGATCCTCTTCGTCGTAAGCCTTGACGCCGGCGAGATAAACGCCCAGTAGTGTCAGCGCCAGAGTGAGGAGTGCCAGCAGAGCGAGGCTTACGTCGGGCTTGAGTCGGCGGACGGTCACTCCCAGCAGGCCGGAAACTGCCGCCAATCCATAAAGCATAAGCACCGCGCGCTTCTCGGAAAGTCCGAGCGCCACCAGCCGGTGCGACGTATGATCGCGACCCCCTTGCGAGGCGGCCCGTCCCGACAACTTGCGCAGAATAGTTACGAAGGTGGTGTCAAAGATGGGAATGAACAGCACCAGAATCGGCACGGCCAGGACCGGGACAAACGCGCGTGAGCGGCCGCCAGCCAGATTGATAAGCGAGGCGCTGGCGAGAAAGAACCCGATGAACATTGAACCGCTGTCGCCCATGAAAATCGACGCGGGATTCGAGTTGTAAATCAAGAAACCAACCAAGGCCGCCGCAAAGACCCCGAGCATCAGGGCCTCAGAAGTCTGACCTGAAGCGATGAAGTTGAAAGTGAGAAAGGCCGAGGCGATGGCCGCGATGCCCGTCGCTAGTCCATCCATGTTATCGAGCAGGTTGATCGCGTTCGTTATACCAATCAGCCAGAAAATAGTGATCAGCATATTAACCGGCAGCGATCGCGTCCATGGAAGCAGCAATCCGTAATTGACGACTGCTGCGGCGCCGATGACCTGCCCCACCAGTTTTTGATAAGGCTTAATGTGGAGCCAGTCGTCAACCAGGCCTACCAAAAAAAGAAATGACGCTGCCCCAATGACGACCCAACCGGTGCTTGTATGTGGCACCAGCATGAGGTCGGTCGCGACCACCGCCAGCCAAATCGCGACGCCGCCCATCATCGAAGTCGGACGTTTATGCCAACGGTCTGTTTTCGGTTTGGCGACAAATCCCCAGCGCCGCGCCAGCGCGCGCACCACCGGGGTCAACGCCGCAGCCAGTGCGAGCGACACGATCGGCGCGAGAATATTCGAGAGCTTGACGGGAATCATTTTTACGGAGCCGGTAATGAAAAAGCTATGCTATTGACGAGGGAAAAGGCAAGCAGGTACGTGGGTCCGGACGGCGCAAATGAGCCCGCGGGCAGGGTCAGCCGTGCAGCACGAGCCAGGCAGCCATAGCCGCCTGCTTCTCCTCAGTACGCCACGGCGCGGGAACGGACCGGCGCAGGTCGCTAATGATTTGCCTGATTCCCGCATCCTTTCGGCCGAGTAGTGGCGCCACCGCCTGATCAAAATCGCGATCCGAAAACCTTTGCCATGCCAAGCCATTCGATTCGGCGCCGAGTTCTATGACGCGGCGAAACAAAACTCCTTCGGCGGCGTGCGCCCGAATGTGCGGATTGCCGATGCGCGCGAGATCGCGATCGGGCGCGCCCACTACCCCGAGGGCGACGACCGTTTTTCCATTCTCGAGTTGAGCAGAGATTAATTTACCGAGCGCTTTCGTCGCCGCGCGTTCGATTGCATTGGCGTACGGTTTGACTTTGCGCTGGGCTTGCTCCCAGGGCAGATCCATGACGACATGATGCGGTTGCGCGGTCGCCCGGATCTTCGGATCGGTCAGTTTAATCTCGGATTTGGAGAGGACAATTGGCGATTGCCGGGTACCGCCGATTACGACGGCAATGGCCCGGCCAGTCTTCGCGCGGAGACCTATGGCAACTCGATCCGTCACGGATGGGTCATCTCTTCCGGTTTGACCCACTCGTCAAACTGTTCGCCGGTGAGCAGGCCCAGCTCAATTGCGGACTCGCGCAATGAGGTTCCCTGCTTGTGCGCGTTCTTCGCAATCTTGGCCGCGTTGTCATAACCGATGTGCTGATTCAATGCCGTGACGAGCATCAGCGAATCGCGCAGGTATTCATCGATCTTCTCGCGGTTGATGGTCATGCCCTCGACGCAAAATTCGACAAAACCCCGGCAGGCGTCGTGCATCAGCCGAATCGAATGCAGCAGATTGTGAATCATCACCGGCTTGAAAACATTCAATTCAAAATTGCCCTGCGATCCGGCAAACCCGATCGCGGCGTCGTTGCCCAACACCTGCACGGCGACCATGGTCATCGCTTCGCTCTGCGTGGGATTAACTTTGCCCGGCATGATGGACGATCCAGGTTCGTTCTCCGGAATAACCAATTCACCCAAACCGCAGCGCGGGCCCGATGCCAGCCAGCGGACATCGTTGGCAATCTTCATCAACGAAGCTGCCAGAGTCTTCAGCGCCCCGCTGGCGAAAACAATTTCGTCGTGAGCGGACAGCGCCGCAAATTTGTTCGGATGAGATTTGAAAGGCAGCCCGGTGAGTTCGGCGATCTTCTTTGCAGCCCGTTCGGCGAACTCCGGATGAGCATTGAGGCCGGTGCCGACCGCCGTCCCGCCAATCGCGAGGTCGTATAGTCCGTCGAGCGCTTCGGACAACCGCGTGCCGTCGCGCTCCAGCAGGTTGGCCCAGCCGGACATTTCCTGACCGACCGTCAGCGGCGTCGCGTCCTGCAAATGTGTGCGGCCGATCTTGACGACGTCCTTGAATTCTTTTGCCTTCGCATCGATCGCGTCGTGAACTTCGCGCACGCGAGGAATCAATTTATTCATCTGTTCCGCCGCGGCGATGTGCATGGCCGCCGGAAAGGTATCGTTCGACGATTGCGACATGTTCACATCGTCGTTCGGATGAACCGGCTGCTTGCTGCCCATGACGCCGCCGGCAATCTCGATGGCCCGATTCGAAATCACCTCATTGGCGTTCATGTTCGTCTGCGTGCCGCTGCCCGTTTGCCAAACTCGCAGAGGGAATTGATCGTCCAACTTGCCTTCGATTACTTCGTCACACGCTTGCCCGATCAGTTTCAGTTTATCGTCCGGAAGCTTTCCGAGATCATTGTTAACGATCGCGCAGGCTTTCTTCAGAATGCCAAACGCCCGAATCATCTCCCGCGGCATCACGTCATAACCGATGTTGAAATGATGTAGTGAGCGCTGGGTTTGCGCGCCCCAATATTTGTCGGCGGGCACTTCAATTTGGCCCATTGAGTCGGTTTCGATTCGCATCTTGTTCGCGTGTCGTATGGTCGCCGTCAACGACGGCTGTTGAGCCCAGCTAACTGAAGAATAACTGAGGGATTGTACACCAAAGGTGAAGCGGGCAGACGTTTCCTAATCGGGCATTGATGCTTGATGCATCGGGCAGATGATTTCGGATTGCCCTCTCCCATTGGGAGAGGGTTGGGTGAGGGCCTGAGCCACGATGCGATCTCGTCGGGTATGTTGCGAGGGATGAATTCGCTGGGGGGAATTCACCCCTCGCAAGAAGATTGAGGTGTCTAATTTGGGTGAGTACATACTTGACTCACCAAAACGCCGAAGGCGTTCGTGAATTCAGCCAGGGCAACGCCCTGGGGGAAAAGGCGAATTGAATCTTCTGAACTCTGAAAGAGTTCGCAAACTCTGCGAGCGACCAGACCTGGATCTTGATATTTGTTCTGATTGGAGAACTCTTTCAGAGTTGCCCGCTCGATCAAACGGATCTCCCAGGGCGTTGCCCCGGGCTGGAATATTGCGAACGCCTTTCGGCGTTCCGGTCGCTGACGAGAGTCTTAATTCCCAAGATCTACACTCAGGGCGAGTCAGCTATATAAACCCCCTAATTTGCGGTAAGCCCTCATCCCCCACCCTTCTCCCAAGCGGGAGAAGGTAGTAACTCGGCCTTACGAACCCAACGGCTGTCGTTTCGGATTGATCGACAGCCACTCGAGCGCTGTCAATACGGTGTGTGAATCGAACCACCGCTCGAACCCGCTGGCTGAGCTGGTAGCCGTGCAGAAAGTCGAAACCACCTCGCCGATACCTGCTTTCCCCGGCGATGGACCATAGCCCGGCTTAGTCTTGACGATCACAATCTGGCTGACATTGCCGGCGATGACTGCGCCGTTCTTTTGGACTGAGCTCGAGACAATCACAGCCATGTACTCCGGCAGCGAAGGTGGCGGATTCGAACTATTGCCCGGTTGACTGACCCAGGACGCGCCGCACGTCGCTGGTGCCGATCCATTTTCGAATCCTTTGAAAGAATTCGGGGCCGCCCCGCCGCTCATCGAGTTGTGCTGCGTCCACTGCGAGCCCCAGAAATAAACCGTAGCGCCGGTGGCCGTGTTCACGTTGTCGCCAATTACAAACATCCCGCCGGTGGGGAATTGTAAAGTCGTGCAGGCGTCACCCACGCCGTCGTTATTCGAATCGAGCTGATTGGGATTGAAAGTGTTTGGACAGTTGTCTTGGCAATCGGGAATGCCATCACCGTCCGTATCGGTGTCCGGAACTCCACAGCCGCAAGCGCCCGGAGCGATCTTGTTTCGATCGTTGGGACAAGCGTCGCTGCAGTCTGCCGTTCCGTCATCGTCAGTGTCGGTATCAACGGCGCCGCAACCGCAAAGCCCGGGAGATGTCTTATTCGGATCGGACGGGCAGGCATCGAAACAGTCAGGGCTGCCGTCATGGTCCGAATCAGTGTCCGCAACCCGACAACCACATTCACCCGGTGAGACTTTGTTCGGATCAGTTGCGCAGCTATCGCAGAGGTCACCGACGCCGTCGCCGTCTGAATCTGTTTGATCGGGATTGAAGTTATTGGGACAGTTGTCCGTGGCGTCCGGGACGCCGTCAGCATCACTGTCGGGCGCGTCAGACGCTAATGCCTCAAGCGACGAAAGCAGCGTGGATGAACCGTTGTACCCACCCATGACGTACAAGGTGCCGTTTGCCGCAGCGGCGCCGGGAAGGATGCGCGCGTTGTTCAGCGATGGCCCGATCGTCCAGGTATCTGTTCCCGGATCATAGATCTGAACAGTTGGCGTAGCGCCGCTGCCGTCACTGCCACCGACAACGTAAAGCTGACCATTCAAAACTCCGCCGCCTGCAGAGTTACGGGCGTTTGGCATGGCTGCTTTATTAGTCCAGGTATTAGAGGCCGGGTCGTAAGCTTCGACGCTGGTTGTTACATTTCCGGCGCTATCGACGATGCCACCAGCGACATAAAAAATTCCGTCGATTACGTCACCAACTGCGACGGCGCGAGGAACTGACATCGGAGCCATTGAAGTCCACAGATTGGTTGCGGGATCATACATTCTGAGATCATTCACTGAATCCGTGTTCGCCGGATTCATCCCGCCGGCCACATAGAGTTTCCCGCCAATAACGCCGGCCACTCCGGCAGCGCTGGGGAATGGAAGTGAGGCCCCTGTGGACCACGAGTCCGCAACCGGATCATAAATCTGCAAATCCGCGCGGTTGGTGCCGTCCGTTTGCGATGCGGCGCCGCCAGCGACGTAGAGTTTGCCGTTCAAAACGCCGGTAGGCGCGGCGTAAACAGCCAGGGGGATGGATGCTTTGGTGCCCCAGCTGTCGCTAATCGGATCGTAGACTTCCGTGTCGTGGAAACGCCCAAAGGGCGGAAAAAATTGAGTGCAGCATCCGCCGGCGACGTAGACGTTGCCGTTAATGGCGCCGACCATAGGGCCATAACGGGCCGTCGGCATTGAGTTCTTATTGACCCATGATCCGCTGGCGGAAACACTGTTCCTAACCACCAGCGCGAGGGCAGCGAATAACAAAAGACAAATGCAGAGAGACACGATCCTGAGGGTTTTTATCATCGCAAGTTCCTTCCTGTGTTCGAATGGACGGCACACGGCCGCCGCTTGATTGCCGTTTGGATTGCCGGCTTCAGCGCAGACTTAATCTCGTTCTTACTCGCTATAGCGGGATTTTTTGAGACTTGGTATCATGCGGCCCGTTTCTTCCTAATGGACGAAGTAGCGGAGACCCGACCGTTAGGGAGGGTGCGAGATCAATCAGCCGAACATGGCACCCTCCCTGACGGTCGGGTTTCTTCTGAGCCGCTACCGCACTGATACAAACCGGTCACTCGCACCTGAGCTCCATGTCCGCTGCTTCACAAGAAATCACCGAACTCCTGTTGAAGTGGAGCGGCGGCGACAAGGGTGTGCTCGATGAGTTGATTCCGCTGGTCTATCCGGAATTGCGGCGGCTGGCGCGTGGCTACATGAGGCGCGAAGCGCGCGATCACACGCTGCAAACTTCAGCTCTGATCAATGAGGCCTACCTGCGACTGGTAAATCAGCATGGGATTGAATGGCAGGACCGGGCGCACTTTTTTGCGGTCGCTGCGCAGGTCATGCGCCGCATTTTGATTGACCATGCGCGCAGTCATGGTTACGCCAAACGCGGAGCCGGCGCCCCGCACGTTGGCCTGGACGATGTTGCCGAACTCACCGACAAACGCGCCGCTGAGTTCCTCGCGCTCGACGATGCTCTGAACAACCTGGCCCTCGTTGATGAGCGCAAAAGTAAGATCGTCGAACTCAGGTTCTTTGGCGGATTGACAGTTGAAGAGGCCGCCGAGGTCCTGAAACTCTCGCCCATCACGGTCAAACGCGAGTGGCGTGCAGCGAAGGCGTGGCTGCATCTGGAGATTTTGGAATGAGACATTAGTCGCAGATTTCCCGCTTTCTTAATCGGGCCAAACCAGATGACTCTTAGAATTTCCGAGATTGCTCCGGACCGCTGGCGACATTTGAATGAGATATTTCAGGCCGCGGTAGAACTACTGCCGGCCCAACGATCGGAGTTCATCGACGACGCCTGCCGCGACAATCCCACTCTGCGAACCCAAATTGAAGCCTTGCTCAATTCCGATGCGTCCGGCTGGAGCTTCCTCGAAGTGCCGGCAGTGGAACTTGCCGCGCCTTTTATTTCAGAGGATCAACCGCAGTTCGTTGCTGGCCAGCAGATTGGCCAGTACACAATCGTGGATTTGCTAGGTCGGGGCGGGATGGGCGAAGTCTTTCTCGCCAAAGACCCGGCCCTCAATCGTCAGGTCGCCATCAAGTTGCTGCCGCTCGATTGCACGCGAGATGAGCATCGGCTGCGGAGATTTCTGACCGAAGCGCAAGCCGCTTCTGCGCTTAATCATCCGAACATCCTCACCGTTTACCAGTTGGGCGATTACGACGGACTGCAATTCATCGTCACCGAGTTGGTCGAAGGCGAAACTGTGCGCGAACTGATCAGCCGGGCGCCGCTCGAGCTATCGCAGATCATTGACGTGGCCATTCAGATAACCAGCGCGCTGGCGGCCGCTCACAAAGCCGGCATCGTTCACCGGGACATCAAGCCGGAAAACCTGATGGTCCGGCCCGATGGTTACGTCAAGGTTTTGGATTTCGGATTGGCGAAGTTGGCTGAGCAGACTGAATTGGTCAGCGACACCCCCAGGCGCGATAACCCAAATCTTTCCTCGGCACTCTTAATGGGCACCATCCGCTACATGTCGCCCGAGCAGGCGCGCGGCCGGCACCTCGATGCGCGCACCGACATTTACAGTCTGGGCGTCGTGCTCTACGAAATGATCGCCGGCCGTCCCCCGTTCGAGAACAGAGACCGGCAGGAGTTGGTTAGATCGATCATTGAAACAAAGCCGATTGCGCTTAAGTCATATCGCGGAGACATTCCGGCTGCCTTAAACGGAATTTTAGACAAGGCGCTGCGCAAGGATCGTGAACAGCGATATCAATCTGCCGAAAGTCTTTTGACTGAATTGAAAACTCTTCGCGCCGGCGTGCGACCGAACCGGCGTCGTCTGATGTTTACGGCCGCCGCCGTGCTGGTGATCGGATTGGTAGCTCTTACTGGTTTTCTTCTTTATCAGCGCGCTCCAAAAAGTTCGGGCAGCGCTGCGTCAAGCAGCGGCAAAAACACCTTCGCCGGAAGATGGCTGCAGAAAGCATCGATCTCAATTCCGCGCCGGGACACCCCACTGGCTGCGCTCGGCCACACACTGTATGTGGCCGGCGGTTGGAACACCTGCACGCCTTACGCGAGTCTTGAATCGTATGATGCGGCCAACGATCGTTGGATTTCTCGTGCGCCGATGCGTGTGGCTCGCGGAGGTCATGGCTTCGCTGAGTTGAATGGCTCGCTATATGTCGTGGGCGGCCGGGTCGATTGCGGCCAGACCACCGACAGCGTCGAAGCGTATGACCCAAAAACCGAGACCTGGTTAGACCGGGCGCGCCTGCCTTCACCTCGCGAAGGACCGGCAGTCGTCGCGGTTAACGGCAAGCTCTATGCGATTGGTGGGACGAACCATCAGCAGGTGATGACGCTTAATACGGAATACGACCCGGCGACTGACGCCTGGACCGAACGCGCGCCGCTACCAACTCCGCGCGACTATGCTGCCGCGGTGGCCATCGGCAATCTGATCTATGTCATTGGGGGTGCAGGCCCTGACCCGGAAACCGCGCGCTCAATGGTCGCGTACGATTGCCTCACCGACAGATGGTCGGCGAAAGCCGCAATGCCCGTCAGCCGCGGTCAATTCGGCGCGGCCGTGATGAACAATCGCATCTATGTGTTTGGCGGCGCCGGAAACTCGGGCGAGGTTGACGCTTATGATCCGGCATCCGACTCGTGGTCGAGCGGGCCATCGATGTCGTCTATGCGAACCGGCTTCGGCGCGATTGCTTTTGACGGTTCAATTTACTTTGCCGGGGGCCAGGATGAGTCGAATCACCTATCCAGCGTAATGACCTTTACACCCTGCCCCGATAACGGTAACTGGGTCACTAAAGCGCCCATGCCCACGGCCAGAAAGTCTGCGGCAATTGGCCAAATCAACGGCATCGTCTATGTCGTGGGCGGCTATACGGCGCCGTGGATTTTTCATACCGAGAACGAGGCCTACGATCCGCAGAGCAACACCTGGAGCACCAAAGCTCCCATGTCCACCGCGAGAGATTTATCGGGCACCAACGGCGTCGTCGTCGACGGAAAGATGTACGTGATTGGCGGGAACGCCGGAAGCAGTAGCGGGTTTGGCTCCTGTACTGACGCTAATGAAGCCTACGATCCAGTCACCGACCAGTGGACGGCGCGGGCCCCGATGCCTACGGCCAGGTGTCATGTGGCGGCAGTGGCCGTGAACGGATTGATTTATGTGATTGGCGGGGTCAACACCAGCGGCTCGATCAGATATCAGCTGGTTGAGATTTACGATCCACTGACGAACTCGTGGACCTCCGGTCCGCCGATGCCGACCGCGCGCGAGCATGCGACCGCCGCTGTCATCGATGGAGTCATCTACGTCGCCGGAGGTCAGAAGCTGAGCGGACCGCTGAACACGCTCGAAGCATTTGATCCGAAGACCAAAACGTGGACCACGAAACCGTCCCTGCCTGCGCCACGCCAGCAACACCAGGCGGCGGTAGTGGATGGATTGCTGTTCATCGCCGGCGGCTCAAGCGGACCGGCCTTGGCCACGGCCATCGATGTTTACGATCCCGCGACCAACTCATGGAATACGATCACGGCGTCAGGGCCGGCGATACGAAACGATCCCGCGATGATTCCAAATGGCGGCACGCTCCTGGTCATCGGCGGAACGCTGGACGTTGAGAACACCCATGCCACCGGCAAGAACGAACAGTTCATTGTCCCTTCGTGTTTGACCCGGGCGGGCGCAAACCTCCGCCCTTTGGCTGCAAACCACAGATCCGGGCCTGCAAACTGGTGATCCCAGCCGCAAACCTTCGATTATTGGGAGCAAATCATCGATCCCGGACTGCAAACTCGACATCCGCGGCTGCAAACTCATCGCGTTTTCCGCAAAGCTCTGGCGTCACGGCGAAGCGCATTCTCCCATCCATTCTCCGCTCGGAGGATTTCTGGTGCCCGACGTCCGGCTCCAACTGCCCCTAAAGCTCTTGCCGTCCGCGGCCAGCGTGAAGCGAAGTATGCCTTTCGCCGAAGTCTCAGTGTACGTTCCCGTCAAGGTGCGACCGTCTGCGGAGATTACCCCTCGTATCCTGCCACCGTCGAAATCGTATGAGGAAGTGATTTGATTTCCGATGCGCTCGAAAGTCATTGTGCCAAACGTGGTCTTCCAGGTGCCCGCAAAACCCTGGCAACCGCTTTTTTGCGGCTCACTTTTCTGGCCGCAACCGAGTTCCTCTAGTCTGCTCTCATGAACGGCAAGCTGCCTTTGCAACTGAGTTCTTTGCGTGTTGAGTTCGTCTAATTGGGAATTGGCCTGTTTGGCGGTTTCGATGCGCTGGCGAATAACCTCATGCAGTCGCTTCAAGCAGTCGGTGGGGAAGAAGTCGGTGGAGTAGACTAATCCGCGTGGACAAGACTTCTGGGTATCGAATTCATACCGGACAGAGAGTTCCTCGATCTTGGCCATCTGCTCTTCCCGGACGGCGGGATTTTCATTACGGCCCTTTTGGTAGAGATTCCAAACAAAATCAGAATGGGTTCTGGCCAGGGCTAGTTCCTCGTCATTCATCATCAAATGAAACTTCGCCTCGACCGCGTCGAGCTGCCGATCATAATCGGCCAAATATTTTCGGTTGTTCTCACAGCGCTCACGCCGCTGCGCCTCCGAAAGGTCCTGCCCGATGGCGTGCGGCGAAATCAGAAACAAAGATCCAAGCGTTCCGAACGCTAAAGCGAAGCAGGCTAATCTATTCATCGATTGATTCTCCCAAACTGGAATTAAATGAAACCCGCCCGCCTACCCATCTCTTTCCTGATCATCGCGCGAGTCATTTGACAGGATTAGCAAGATGAACAGGATTTACGTTTTCCAGGACCACTTAAATTTATCCAAGCTGTCGAAAAAGCTTTTCCCCCAGCGTCACTTTCCGCGGGAGTGAGTGCTAATTGCGGTACAAAGCCATTCTCTTCGTACCGCCGGTGTTGCCATCGCCGCCGCCGTCATTCCACCAATGCCCACGGAATCTCGATCCATCCGGCTCAAATGTGTATTCGATTCTCCCTGAGGTGCCATGGACAGTGTTAGTAAATCTGCCTTTCAACACGTTGCATTCGAACGTGCCTTCCAGCCGGTTTACCAACGAGTTCTCGTCATTGCCGTACCGGCCTGAAATGTATTTGCCGTTCTGCCGGTCAAACACAATAATGCCCGCCGGAGTCTCGGTTATATAAATGCCGGATATGGTCGGAGTGTTACAGCCGCCGGATGAGCCGGGATTTGCCATTCGTCGCTGGAGTTTCTCGCACTCCGCGCCCGGAACATTTGGGTCGCCCGAATTGCTGGCCACGAAAATATTCACCCAAACCTTGTTTTCGGGAGCGACATTACACGTGATAAATGCCCCGTTACTTTCCCTGAATGCATAGATGAAGGCGCCTCCCTTTCTCAGGTTGACCCAACCTTCACCGATATAAGCCTGTTCCGCTCGTTGCATGCATTCGCTGTAACCGATTGGCAGAAGCTGTTCGCCGCGGAAGATAGCGGGTTGTGCCGAACCTGAAGAAGCCAGACCAAAAAACGCCAGCGCGAGAAGAAAGCCACACCGAACCGTTTTTTGGTATGTGCGCGCCCTTTCGAAAAAGCCGGAAGACAGTTTCCAAACCGACGCAAACCTGGGGGCGCGCCAAACAATTTCACTAATTAACTGGTCGTTCATCTTTTTAGAGCTCCTAGGCAAGAATTAGTTTGGTTCTGTCTGAGAAAACTGCAGTACCTTGCCGCTGCAGGCTCCTCGCTTATCACGGCCAGTAGATTACTGCCGGTGGTTTGGATTGTATGGTCGCGACCGGTGGGGACGAGACGATTGAGATTCCGTTGTCTAAACATGAGAATCCCAATCGCCCGGCCACCTCAGATGCAGGAGCCAATACCAATCGGCGACTTACCGAGCAGCGGTCGAAGTTACTCGAAACAGACTACTGCCGCTTTTTGGCGCCAATAAATCCCTCCCTCTTAGCCGGGTCGCAGCCACGCCCGGCACAATAGGCAATGCCGTGTTCTCCGGTGCTCGCGCCGGTGGGGGCCATGATCCCTTCGCCCTCTTTTCCGCCGCTAGTCCAGGAAAAGTAAAGACTATTTCCTTTCACCACCCCCTGAAACCTGCCGCCGCCGGAACCAGTCCACTGACCCGTTGCCTGATCACCTCTTTGCTCGATGGTGATGGTGTCCCAGGCGTAAGCGTCCCAGGTGCCTGCAAAACTCCCGCCGCCCTGGCCGCCGCCGCCCCCGCCGCCAGCGCGCACTACTCCAGATATGCAACACGTGTTTTGTGATGGGTTCGGGACACTATCCTTGAGAAAGCAGTGAGCGTTCGGCCCCCAATGTGACGGTCCCATGTAGGTAAAGGCTCGGCATTTCGGGTCGTTCACGCAGTCTTTCTTGCACTGGTGCGGATCAGCATTTGCCAGATCATAGTGTCGATAATCGCCTCCGCGACGATCGACATTGATTTCGAGATCTCCGCCGCCGCCGCCGCCGCTTTTGACGCCTGAGATGCAACAGTTCTCAGCAGTGGCTGCAGGCGCGCTCGACTTGAGCCAGCAGTGCGCATTCGCACCCGGCGCCGGTTTGACATAAGTGTAAGCCATGCAATTAGCATCGTTGGCGCAGGCGTCACGGCACAGCGTCCAGTTAGGCTGCAAATCGAAGTTCTTGTAGTCCGCACCGCGCCGGTTCGTGTTGTCCTCAGCGGTCATGCCGCTTTGACTATCGACAGCGATAAAAGGCCACGACAGCGCGAACAGCGAAAACAGAATCGCGGCGGCAAACAAATATTTAGTTCGGGAAGAAAGTTCACTAATCGATTGATAGTTCATTTTTTTGATCTCCCATTTAAGAATTAGTTTGGTTCCTCTTATGGGCATCCACTACTGACTTCAGAAGCAAGCTGACTGGCGGGCACGGCCTGGCCTGACGCGACGATCCACACCAGAGTCTCGTGGCTGGGCGCGCCGCTGGCAGCCATGACAACTTTGGCTGTCACCCGCCATCCGGTTTTAGCCTGGCTCGCTTCGACGCTGAGAGTCTTGCTGATTCGGCACGAAACGGCGTTGCTCTTGAGAATCGATCGCACCATTGAGATGGCTTGCGCGCGCGTGGTTCCCGGCGTAGCCGCCGAATTCATGAACGTATTCATGACCAGCAACCCGAGAACGATCGCGACCTTGCGAATTGAAATATTCATCGTTACTCACTCCTACCGGTGACGACCCCGAAGCAACTGACCCGGATGGCTTCATCTTCATCCCCATTTGAGACCTGTCGTGACGCAGAGTCGTTAATCTCAATTTGCCGACTCAGACAGTGACTTACCCGCTCAGGCGCTGGTCAATGTACTGACGCGCTTTCTCTGGTGTGTTGATCTGATTTCTGAACTGCTCAGTTTGGGACTTTGTGGCCCATTCAACGTGTGCGCTGACGAACTGCATATACCTGTCGTTTGGTTTTCCGGTCGCGTCGAAAATCTCTATCTGCCGGCAGACGCGTTTGAAGATTTCGCTGTCTACCGGGGATTCGCTGGCAGCGAGCGCCGCCGCATACAGCCGATGCTTCTCGTCTTCGGAGAGCCGCGCCGTGATCAAGTCCCGAGAAGCGGCGCCGCCACAGGCACTGATGACCAGGCAAAGGCAGGCCAGGCAAATCAGCGCGTTGGTATTTTTGGCTGTTATCAACACGGGCCTTCTCGTATAATCCGCTCCGTCTCCGCGACATACCGGCTGATTAGCGCAGCCGGTCTACTTTAAGTTGCGAACGAGCCGCTTATCCCACAAGCGCCTCGCAGAAGTACTGACATAAACCTGATTTTCCGCTGAAATCTTTAGATTTCGCCCCGGGGCGGCAAATGAACCAGCAAGGCCACCGCATCTATCGGCTTGACGGCGTCGAAATCGATACCGGACACCTTTGCCTGCGGCGGAATAATCAGGAGCAACACCTGCGTTCGAAGACCTTTCAGGTCCTCGTCTACCTACTGGAACAACGCGATCGACTGGTTTCAAAGGATGAGTTGATCGAGCATGTCTGGGCGGGTACCGCGGTAAGTGACAATACGCTCGAGCACTGCCTGGCTGAGATTCGCAAGATTCTTGGCGACGATTCGCGACAGCCGCGATTCATCAAGACGGTGCCGCGCGGCGGGTATCGGTTTATCGGGCAGGTCGAAGAGATTGATCCGTCAGCTGCCTCAGCGAAGCCTGTCGAGATTCCCGACTCGGACGAACGCGCTCACCCGGAGACGGCCAGACGGCCGACACGCCGTTACCTCCTGGTGGCGGTCGCAATTGCATTAATCGTCGTTTCAGTCCTCGCGTTCTATCTCATCAGCAAACGAGCAATGCCTGATTCATCTGTGGCGATGACCTTGCCACAGGACCCGACCAAGCGCCCGGTCGCCGTCATGTTCTTTGACAACGACTCGGGCAGCACCGAGCTTGATTGGTTGCGCGAGGGTTTGGCCGACATGATCATCACGGACCTTTCGCGCTCGAAGAATCTGACCTTACTCAGCCGCCAGCAACTTCATGTGCTGCTGGAGCGTGCCGGTTACAAAGAGCCCGAAAAGATCGGACTGGCACAGGCACTCAATATTGCCCAGCAAGCGCAAGCCAAGATTCTGATTTTGGGGCGCTTCGCCAAGTTGGGAGATCAGATTCGCATCGACGTGCACGTGCACGACGCGCGCGACGGCCAGTTGCTGACGGCGGAGCGGCTGATCGCCGATCAGCCCGCGCAAATTCTTTCGCAGGTCGATCTGTTGTCACTGAAACTTGCTTCCTACTTGGGCGGGAGCTCCCCCAATCAGACACAGCCGGCATTGGCCAGTGTGATGACTAATAACCTGGGAGCGTATCGCTATTACTCGCTCGGCGTGGAAAAGGCGCAGGCGCTGCACAACGAGGAAGCGCTGGAGCTGTTACAGAAGGCCATTGGACTAGATCAGAATTTCGCGATGGCTTACGCGCGGATCGGCTATGTGCATGGCATAACCGGCACTTACCCGGAGAAAGCCAAGCCCTTTCTGGAGAAGGCATTTCAACTCAACGATCGACTAACAGAACAGGACAAACTAAACATCGAGGCATGGTATGCGATTGCCAATTACGATTATGCGGCGGCCATCAATGCGTTACGGCGAGTAGTTGCCGGCTATCCGCTCGAGGTTGAAGCCTATCTTCGGCTCGGCCTCCTGCTGAAGGGCGAAGAGAAATTCGACGAAGCAATTGAGATCCTGAAACAGGGACTGGTGATCGATGGTGGGGCCAAAGGCCTCTATAACGCACTTGGCTCGGTGTATTCAGATACGGGCCGGCATGACGAAGGCATCGCGATGTTCGAGCGATACGTGCAGTTGGCGCCGGATGAAGCGAATGCGCACGATAGCCTGGGACTCGGTTATCAATGGGCTGGCCGTTACGACGAAGCGATTCAGGAATACGAACGCGCGCTGACACTGAAACCGGACTTCGAGATCCCAATCGTTCATCTCGCCAATACTTACTTTCAACAGGGACGTTACCGCGCGGCGCGAGAGACATTCGAGCGTTACATCAAAAATGCTCCTTCGGATGCCGAACGGGCACGTGGCTACGCGGGCCTGGCTGACATCGAACGTCACCACGGCAACCTGGCCAGAGCTGAAAGTCTGAGCCGGACTACTCTCAAGTACAGCCAGCAAGCGCTTGAGCCGCTGTATTGGGTGGCGTTGCAGAAACGCCAACTTGAACAGGCGAACAAACTGAAGCAGCAGATCGAAGCGAGACAAGCTAACGACCGAGGAATGCGGACGTCTCTACGGCCCCTCTGGTTTGTGCGGGGGAGCTACTTGCTGAAGTCAGGTGCAACGAACGAAGCGATCGAAGCTTTAAAGCAAGCCATCAATCAGCGGCCGCAAAGCTGGACTATCGACACCAGGGAGGACTGTTTGGCAAATGTTTATTTGGAACTCGGTCGCCTCGATGAGGCTATCGCCGAGTATCAACGCGTCCTCAAATTAAATCCCAACTATCCGCTGGTGCACTATCACCTGGCGCAGGCCTACGAGCGGAAAGGTCAGCGCGATCAAGCCCGTTCTGAGTATCAACAGTTTCTGCAAGTATGGAAGGACGCCGACGCGGACGTGCCTGAAGTGATCGCCGCGAAGAAGGCCCTGGCGGGTTAGGATTATCGGTTAAATGACCACCGGAGCAGCGGCAGGCGTGCCCACAACCGTGATCCAAGTGCTTATGCCGACGTGCTAACGCCCAATCCGCCGTTCCGAATGGATATTCGGTTGTGACCGTCCCAGATTCGAATGTGCCAACTCGAGATTCGGCGGCGCCAACTCCAGATCCGGTTGTGCCAACCCCATATTCGATTGTTCCAGCTCCATAGTCTGTCGTTCCAGTCCATATTAGGTTGTGCCAACTCCATAATCCGTCGTTCCAGTGCCATATCCGATTGTTCTAACTCCAGAATCCGTCGTTCCAGTCCCATATCGGTTGTGCCAACTCCATAATCCGTTGTTCCAGTCCCATATTCGGGATTGCCAACTCCATATTTCGTTGATCCGAAAGCATTTGTGGTTTTCCGATATCAGGCCGCTTCGCCACGACTCCCAGGAAGCCACCTTCGTAAACGTCGAAGGCGTTAGCAAATTGTCCGTTCAATTCACTAACGCCTTCGGCGTTAACCAGCCCCCAGCCCAGCGTTGCGCGCGGCACCAGCGCGCTACCCTGGGTAACCGAACATGACTCTGTGCCAACCCTGAAAGGGTTGCGGCGAAAGCGCTCAAACCGCGAACTCTTTCAGAGTTCCATCGATTCGAAATCATTCGTTCCCAGGGCGATGCCCTGGGCTGGAATTTGCTAACGCCTCCGGCGTTAACCAGCCCCCAGCCCAGGGTTGCGCGCGGCACCAGCGCGCTACCCTGGGTAACCGAACCTGACTCTGTGCCAACCCTGAAAGGGTTGCGGCGAAAGCGCTCAATGGAATCAACTGGCGAACTCTTTCAGAGTTCCATCGATTCCAAATCATTCGTTCCCAGGGCGATGCCCTGGGCTGGAATTTGCTAACGCCTTCGGCGTTAACCAGCCGCGACGAACAGAGGATTCGTCAAGTAGATAATCTCTGATGAATCGGTGGGCTACTATCAGTCGTCGGCTGCGCCGACTTTTGGGGAAAGCCAGGCTGCGCAGCAGCGACATATTTCATGTCGCCCATAAAATGATCCCTGACTATGGAAGTTAGTTTTGCGTGGCGAAAGCTTCGCAGGACTATTCGCGGGAGTGCGCGAGCGACGCGGAACGGCTTCTTTTTTGATCACGTGAAGCAGCGCTTCGTAGGTTTCTTCAAACGAGTCATCGTTTCGAAAGTCGATACCCAGAATTGGCTTCAGCAGAGCCGGGATCTCGCAGTCGCGGCGGTAGAGCGGAATCAGGCGTTCATCGCGGGTGGAAACGGCGATGTAAGTTGTCACGAGTCTTTCCAGTTTAACCCAAGCGGAGTTCACCGCTGCTTTGTTGCAAAAGTCGGCGAAGCCGACGAATGAGAGTAGCCCAGCGCTTTAGCGCTGGGAACCAAGGCAGTAATGGAACCGAGTCCGCGCAGCGGACGACTGAAGGAATTTCTTCATGCCTTTGGTTTTCAGCCGTCCGCGAAGCGGACTGCGAATTCACCTGCCCCTGTCACAGCGCTAAAGCGCTGGGCTATTGGCATTCAGTCTGCTTCGCGGACGTAGCCAATCTACTTTTGCAACAAAGCCGTTCACCGCATCGGGTGACATGATGAGTCCGACCTTGCGGCTCTTTGGTAAGGCTCTCTCAATCTCCAAGGGAATTGATTGGCCGGGGCGAATGTCCCATGGTGAGAAGAAGACTCTGATCTTACGGCCCTGCCAATCTTCCTGTTCCAGGCGCTCAGCAAGTCTCGCAGTCCATTCCTGATCAGCGTGGTTGTGGCTGAGGAAAATATCGTAGTCGTAATCAGTGAGGGCGGCCATAGGGCGAGCTATTCTCGCCCCAGCGGTTAGAAAACATCAAGCTTTTGTAGAAGGCGCTTCGCGGCGAACGACTCTATGGGCAGGGCACGAGGGAGCGATTGAAATCGACGAGTTCACGCAGAAAATTCCGTCGCCCGGCTTCGCGGGCTCTTGATTAGTTTTTACGCGTTACCCAGCGCTGAAGCGCTGGGCTATTCTCATGCGTCCGCTGTTGCGGACGATGGCGGCGTGTATGAGTCAAAGACCGTAACGGTGGTTAAGTTGAGGGACGTACTGGTTCAAGGGTTCGTTGGCTTTCGAATCGGCGGCACCGCCTTCGGAATGTCGTCGTCGAAATTCAATTGCGGTGTCGTTTCAGAATCCTTCAACTTCGGTGCGTCGCGTCCAATCGGCCCGATCTTTGGTACCGAGATCTTTACGGTTGCCAGTTCCGTGGTGCGCCGCAGGATGGCTCCGCCGCGGCCGGCAATCCATGCGTTCGGTCCGCCACGATACGCCACTCCAAACAACGCCGAACTGGTCAGTGTCGGTTGCGATTGCCAGGTTACGCCGCCATCCGTAGTTGAGAGCACGAGGCCCTGGTCACCGGCTATGATCACGTCGTCGCGTGATGCTACGGCAATCGCGAACAGGTTGGTCTTCACATTCGTTTCTGAATCTTTCCACGTCTTGCCGCCGTCTTCGGTGCGCAGGATGATGCCGCGCTCGCCGACGATGTAGCCGCGGCCCGCATCGGCAAATGCGACCGCGTGTAACCATTCCTTCAGGTTCACCGAGATGTCTTTCCAGGTTTCGCCACCGTCTTCGGTGCGCATGATTGTGCCGCCTGAGCCGACCGCTACACCATGCTTTGCGTCAGTGAACTTCACATCTTCGAGCCAGGCTTTGGTAACTGCCCGTTGAATCAGCCAATTCTGTCCACCGTCTTCAGTCTT
Source organism: Pyrinomonadaceae bacterium (assembly GCA_044870975.1). Lineage (GTDB taxonomy): Bacteria > Acidobacteriota > Blastocatellia > Pyrinomonadales > Pyrinomonadaceae > UBA11740. Next base: position 10,401 of record JBIOZK010000048.1, on the reverse strand, counting down.
CAGCATGTAGCCGCTCGCGCCGACGGCCCAACCCAGCTTGTCATTCAGGAAACAGATGCCGAGCAGATGTTGTACGGTGTCCGCCTGCTGCTTGAACCAAATCGCACCACCATTGTCGGTGTGCAGGATCGTTCCCTGTTCGCCCACGGCCCAGCCGTTCTTATCATCGACAAAAGTGACGGCGTCGAGATGTACATTCGTCCCGGAGATTTGCGGCGTCCAGTTTTTCCCACCCGAGCGCGTCGAGAGAATTTTGCCGCGCGCGCCCACCGCCCAGCCACGCGAGCCATCGAGAAAGAAAATGTCGGCCAGGCTGTCGCGGCTGCCTTCAGTCAGACGTAGCCAGCCCAGACCGCTGTCGTCAGTGCGCAGCACCAGGCCGTCGTTGCCCGCAGTCCATCCGGTATTCGCGTCCGCAAAATAAATTGTCACCAGCCGCGGATTTGTCTTCACATTGGTCGGCAGCCAGAGCTTGCCGCCGTTGGCAGAACTGAAGACCGTGCCGTTATTGCTGGTAATCCAGCCGTGCTGCTCGTCTGCGAAGAACACGGCCAGCAGATCTTCATTCGTGAGAATGTCGTTGGGCTCCCAGGTCGCTCCGGCATCTTCGCTCAACAACATCCGGCCGCCGAATCCGACGGCGACGGCCCGTTGTTGATTGATGAAAGCCACGCCGGTGAACGGAAGTGAAGAGAGTCGCACCACTTCCTTCCAATGTTTCCCGCCGTCGTTGGTCCGCAGGATGATGCCGCGATCTCCGGACGCAATACCGATGTTCTTGTCGGCGAATGCCACCGAATAAAGATGCGCGCCGGTCGAACTTTTCTGCACCGACCACGACGTGCCGCCATTACTGGTCGCGAGAATGCAGCCGTAGGTCCCTACCGCCCAGCCGTGCTGCGAATCGCCGGGCGCGAAGGTGATGGAGTAGAGATGATCTTTCGTGGACGTCTTGACCGCGGTCCATTTGTCGCCGGCGTTGTGAGTTTCCAGAATCAGTCCGCGGGCGCCAGCCGCGAACACTCGCTTCGCATCGAAGACATGCAATCCATTCAGCGTGTTGACCAGCCGCGTCGGCTGGTTCTCCCAATGAAATCCGCCGTCCGTGGTGTAAAGGATCACTCCGTCCGAGCCGACGGCCCAACCATGCAGCTTATCGGCGGCAAACCGGATTGAATTGATGGCATTTCCCTGCGGCAGCGGGTTCTGCCATTCCCAACCACGGTCGTGCGTCTGCGCCGATAGCTTGAAAGCCGCGAGCGTCACGACCAGCGTCGCGAGACAGAACCGCGTGAGCGATTTGGATAAGTTATTTGACACGTGCTCTCGCTGAGAAGTAAATCCAGATTTGCCGGTTGCCTGATTATAAGTTGGGAAGATTAGGAAAGCGAGAAACCGGAATTAATCGCGCCCTGTACCTTGGGGTTAGGGGTTAGGGTGTAGGGGTTAGGGTGTAGCGATCTGCGATGGCAAACTCATATATTGGAGAACTCATCATCCCAGCACACGATTGTGGGCGGTTAAGAACTACACCCTACACCCTACCACCTAAACCCTATCGCCGTGGCTGACGGACAAATCAAAAGAGATCCGATTCTTCGTCGGGATCAATTACACCAATCCGGTCCACAGCATCCTGAAGTACGGCCGGCTCAACGTGACCAAGAGCGGCAATTTTTCGCGCCGCTTTGTCCGCAGCCTCCTGGATTACGTGGCCGACGTGCCCCTGCGACCATTGCCAATCAATTTGATGTGGTTCCGCGGCTTCATCAAGACGCTTCCACCAATCGTGATTGGTCTTGCGCCGAAAATTCCCTTTCATGGTCTCGATGACGTAGCGTGAGTCCGTGTGAACCGTCACCCGGCATGGCTCTCGGAGCGCTTCGAGACCCAGCGCCGCCGCGGCGATTTCGGCTTGCTGATTAGTCGCCTGACCAAGATAGTTTCCAAACGCACGCCACAGCCCTTTGAATCCCAGCAAAGCCACCGCCGCCGCGCGGGCGACGTCGCGGCCGTTGCCGAGACTCGAGCCGTCACAAAAGATGGTGACGAGTTTGGAGGGGCGTCGAAGTGTTTCATGAGCGTCAGTCACTGGTCAGCTTTTTAGCATGAATTAGACACTAAATGAATCGCCGGCGAGGCGATTAAGTCTTGCTTGCGAGCGACCACGCCATTGGAAGCGGTTTCAGAGGAGCGTATGATTCAGTCATGCTCAACGCGGGAACGCTCACATTCGAGGAGTTTGCCATGCGCGAACAACTTCCGCTGGCAACGATCCATGATGCGGTGCTCGAATTTCTACGCGGGCGCGACGATGTGGTGGTGTTCGGAGCCCAAGCCGTCAACGCCTACGTCAGCGAACCCCGCATGAGTCAGGACATTGATTTGCTAAGCACCCATGCTGATTCGTTAGCTGAAGAGCTGCGACAGCATCTCAGCGATCGATTTCACATCGCGGTCAGGGTGCCCGTGATAAGCGCCGGCAAGGGCTACCGCTTATTCCAGATTGCGAAACCTCGCAATCGTCATTTGGTCGATGTACGCAATGCTGAATCTCTCCCACAAGCGGAGCGAATTGAAGACGTGCTGGTAATCTCACCGCCGGAACTAATCGCTCACAAAGTGATTTCGTATCACGCGCGGCGCGGCCAGCCGAAATCGGGAACTGACTGGCGCGATCTGGCGATGCTGCTGCTGACATTTCCGGAATTGAAAAAGGAAGAAGGGCCAGTGAGTGAAGCTTTGAAATTACTTGGCGCGAAGGACGATGTGTTGCAGACGTGGCGGGAATTGGTGGAAGAGAGATTAACTGAGCCTGATGAGGAAAATAAGTTTGAATGATTACGCGATTACTAATGCTGGAAGGATCACATGATTGAAATTGAAGATCTAAAACCGACTGACAGGATAATCCGCAATGAGTGCTGTAAGAACGAGAGAGTATTGTTTAGCAATCCTTGGTTGGAAACTGGGGTTTCTTTGCTGACGGCTATAAATTAGCTGCCGATCTGCTCGTCGATCAGGTTGGGGGTGATCCTCCTGAGGATTGTCTAATTGCCCCAACCCTCTTCCTTTATCGCCATTGGGTTGAACTTAAACTGAAAGAACTGATTCTCAGTTTGAAGGTTCTCCGTACCTGAACTCAACCGTCCGAATCATCACCTCCTGTATCCTCTCTGGTCTATTGTTAAGGCCAATCTGCACTGCCTTCGAGACTCAAGCAATCAGGACTTTGTTCTCCTGGACGGTTGTATGAAGGAACTAGATGGCCTTGATCCTGATGGGGAACGTTTTCGCTATCCAGTCGACAAGCGATCCCAGATTACAGAGCTGCCCGAATCGCTTGGAATCAAAAATCTCAAGGATACGATGGAGAAGATCGGCAACGCATTTGGAAGAATCGATGGCGGTATCGAGTACGAAACCGAAGGCCGAGCTTTGGACGCAGAACTCGAAACTGAAATGAGATCTTTATTCTAGCTGTGAATAGTAGGCCTAAGGTCTCTTCAATTCGCGAGTTCGCGTTTTGAAGCAGCGAAAGCCGCTTCTTCAATATCAATCCGTTCGGAGACAATTCTCTTGATCCATTGTTCCAAGCTGGGCTCACGATGTAATCGTGCGAAAAAGGCTGCCCGAGCTGCCATTTCAGCCGGAAGAAAAACGGATTTCTCCTTGGCGCGCTTCACCCGCACTGGCTTTCCCCATGCCGCATTGTCATCAGCAGTGGCAATAACTGCCTCGTCAATTTCGCGTTCAGTTTTCGCACGGTTCTTTTTCATATCGCCCATCCTGTAATTATTCTAACAATGCGTTCGGGCTTCAATTGAAAAATGATTTTGAGTTTTCTGCCGCCCAGCGTTCTACCAAGCAGTTGATATCGGTCACCATAGCTCTTGTTTCGGCGAATTTCAAAGTCTGAAAAGAAACATTCGACGGCTTCCTCGAATGTAACGCGGTGTGCGGCGAGCTCATCGCGCTCGAAATCGTATTCAAAATCCTGGGGAGCAAACTTACTCCAATCCATCACTCATTCACTTTCAGCACCGCCAAAAAAGCTTCCTGCGGAATCTCCACCCGCCCGACCTTTTTCATGCGCTTCTTGCCTTCCTTCTGCTTCTCGAGCAGCTTGCGTTTGCGCGAGATGTCGCCGCCGTAGCATTTCGCGATCACGTTCTTGCCCATCGCTTTCACGGTTTCGCGCGCGATTATTTTCGCGCCGATGGCCGCCTGGATGGGGACTTCAAAAAGCTGGCGCGGAATCAGCTCCTTCATCTTGGTGGCCAGGGCCCGGCCTTTTGCGGCGGCAGTATCGCGGTGGAGAACCAAAGAGAGCGCATCGACGGGTTCGCCAGAGACCAAAATATCGAGCTTCACCAGATCGCTTTCCCAATAACCGGCGAGATGATAGTCGAGCGAAGCGTACCCGCGCGACGTCGACTTCAAGCGATCATAAAAATCGAGCACGATCTCATTCAGCGGCAGCTCGTAGGTCAGCATCACCCGATTCGCCGTGATGTACTCAAAGCCTTTCTGCGCTCCCCGCTTTTCTTCCAGCAGTGCCAGGATTCCTCCCAGATGTTCTTCCGGAGTCAGAATCGTCGCCCGGATGGCCGGCTCTTCAATCTTCGCCAGCCGGCCCGGATCCGGCATTTTCGATGGCGAATCGATTTCCGTGACCTGGCCGTCCGTGGTAGTCACTTTGTAGCGCACGCCCGGCGCCGTCGTGATTAGATCGAGATCGAATTCGCGCTCCAGACGCTCCTGCACAATCTCCATGTGCAGCAGGCCGAGAAAGCCGCAGCGAAACCCAAAACCAAGCGCGGTGGACGACTCAGGTTCGTAAAAGAACGAGGCATCATTCAAACGCAACTTATCCATCGCGTCGCGCAGCTCTTCGTACTGGTTGGTGTCCACGGGATAGAGTCCCGCAAACACCATCGGCTTGATTTCCTGATAACCGGGAAAAGGTTCAGTTGTGGGCCGCGCAGTTTCAGTGATCGTGTCACCGATTTGCACGTCGGCGACGGTCTTGATTGAAGCGGTCAGAAAACCGACTTCGCCCACGCCCAGCTGGTCGATGGGCGACGGTCGGGGGCGATTGACTCCCAGGGTATCGACCTGGTAGTCGCGACCCGTGCTCATGAAGCGAATCTTCATGCCCGGACGAATGACGCCGTCGATGACGCGAAACAGCACGATCACGCCGCGATAAGAGTCGTACCAGGAATCAAAGATCAAAGCCTTCAAGGGCGCCTCGGCCTCGCCTTTCGGCGGGGGCACGTCGCGGACAATTGCTTCCAGCACTTCGGCGACGCCCTGCCCGGTTTTGGCGCTGGTCAGAATCGCGTTGTGAGTTTCCAGGCCGATGAAATGCCGGATCTCCTCCATGGCCCTTTCCGGCTCGGCGCCGGGGAGGTCGATCTTGTTGATGACGGGAATCAGCTCGAGATTGTTTTCGATGGCGAGATAGGTGTTTGCCAGCGTTTGCGCTTCGACGCCCTGCGAAGCATCGACGATCAAAAGCGCGCCTTCGCAAGCCGACAACGAACGCGAGACTTCGTAGGAAAAATCGACGTGGCCGGGAGTATCGATGAGATTGAGCAGGTAGGTTTGTCCATCCTGCGCTTTGTAGTCCAGGCGCACGGCGTGCGCTTTGATCGTAATCCCGCGCTCGCGCTCGAGATCCATATCGTCGAGCACCTGGGCTTCCATCTCGCGGCCAGTGACCGCGCCGGTCAATTCGAGCAGACGATCAGCCAGAGTAGATTTGCCGTGATCGATGTGCGCGATGATCGAGAAGTTGCGGATGCGCGACGTTTCCATGAACAGCCAACCATAACAAAACGGGTGCGATTTCGCACCCGTCGTTCATAATCAATTGCAGGCAGGATGCCTGCGTACCGCCCGCAGGATGCGGGCGCTCCTAACCGATTGCTTTTTTGTTATCAATCTGGGCGCGCTGCAGCTTGCCGCTGTAGTCAACGTAGATCGATTTCCATTCCGAGAAGATGTCCAGTACCTGCGTGCCGGCTTCGCGGTGACCGTTGCCCGTGCCTTTGGTGCCGCCGAACGGTAGATGGACTTCGGCGCCGATGGTCGCGGAGTTGATGTAGAAGATTCCCGTGTAGGTTTCGTTCATCGCGTGAAAGGCGCGATTGACATCCTGAGTATAAATCGCGGCTGACAGTCCGTAGCGAACGCCGTTGGCGATTTCGATCGCTTCGTCGAGGGACTTCGTCGGAATCACTGAAGTTACGGGCCCGAAAATCTCTTCCTGGGCGATTCGCATGTCCGGCGTGACGTCGGTGAAGACGGTCGGTTCGATGAAGTAGCCGTGCGCGTAATCGCCCTTGGTTAATTGATTACCCCCGCACGCGAGCGTGGCGCCGTCTTCGTTCTCGCCGATGTCGATGTAACGCGTGATCTTATCGACGGCATCTGCGTTAATCACCGGTCCGACATCGACCGATCTGTCCGCGCCGTTACCGACGCGCAGTTGCTTCGCCCGCTCAACCAGTTTCGCGCTGAATTTTTTGTAGACTTTTTTATGCACTATCAAACGCGATGAAGCGGTACAGCGCTGGCCCGAAGTTCCGAAAGCGCCCCAGACGGCGCCTTCGACGGCATTATCGACATCGGCGTCATCCATGATGATGATGGCGTTTTTGCCGCCCATCTCCAGCGAGCAGATGGCGTTCCGATCGGCGCAAGCATAGGCAACGGTGCGACCGGTTTCCGTCGAGCCGGTGAACGAGATCAAACGCAGCGAGGGGTGCGAGCTGATGCGGGCGCCCACAGTTTCGCCATATCCGGTCACGAGGTTGACTACACCCGGCGGCACGCCGGCTTCTTCACACGCTTTAATCAAATTGTACGTTGAGAGGGGCGTGTCTTCGGCCGGCTTGATGACGACCGTGTTGCCGCAAACCAGAGCGGGTATTAATTTCCATGACGGAATCGCCATGGGAAAATTCCACGGGGTGATTAGCCCGCACAAACCCACCGGCTGGCGCACGCACATCGCGAACTTGTCGGGCATCTCGGCGGGTGTGGTAAAGCCGTGCAGGCGCCGGCCTTCGCCCGCCGCGTAGTACGTGCAATCGATCGCTTCCTGCACGTCACCGCCGGCTTCCTTCAGCACCTTGCCCATTTCACGAGTCATGTCGCGCGTGTACTGCTCTTTGTCGCGCATCAGAATTTCGCCAACGCGAAACAGGATTTCGGCGCGCCGGGGGGCGGGCGTGAGTCGCCATCCATCAAAAGCTTCCGCCGCGGCCGCGCAGGCACCATCCACGTCAGCTTGCGTGGAAGCCGGAAAGCGGCCGATCAAATCGCGGGTGTCGGCTGGATTTCGATTTTCAATCCAGTCACCGCTACGGCTCGAAACCCATTTGCCGCCGATGTAGTTTTTGTAGTCCTGAGTTTGTGGGCGAGTAGTAGTCGAACGAGATTTCTTCGCGAGTGCTTTTTTTGCTTGAGCCATTTTGCAAAGAGGCCAGAGGTTGGAGATCAGAGGTTAGTCCGCAAGCGCGCGAACCTCTGACCCCCACCTCTGACCTCTCCCCTCTATTGATAAGTAAACTGGACGATGCGCTGCGTAATGCGATTCTCGGGGCGGAAATAAATGGAGACGCTCAACACGACTGCGTCGCCGGGTTTCAGGGAATCGATTACTCGCTGGAAGTCAGCGAGGGTCGATACCGGGATGCGATTGATCTGCGTAATGACTTCGCCTTCTTTGACGCGTGCGAGATCCGGTAGATCGGCAATCAGCCCATTCGGATCGACGTCCTTCACAAACAGACCTTTGACGCCGTTCAAATGGTTGTCCTCGATTATCTTCGGCGTTAGTTCGGCCAGCGTCAGCCCGAGCCGCGCCGAGTTGCTCTTTTCCTTCTCGATCTTTTCGCGCGGCGACGCATCATTCTCGCGGGTCATCGATTCATAGCGGTCCGCGAGCGCAGCGCTCACCGTGCGCTTCTCGATCTTGCCGTCCACATCGCGCAGCAGCGTCAGCGTTACACTCTGGCCGACGGTACTGGCGGCAACTTTGGCGATCAGATCGTTCGAGTCCTGCACCGGCTGCCCGTTCAACTCGATAATCACGTCGTTGAGTTGAATGCCGGCCTTGGCCGCCGGCGTCACCTGTCCGGTGCGGTCAGGCGGCATGTCCACCACCACCGCGCCGCGGGCTTCCGGCAGATGATAGACGCGCGCGAATTCCGCTTTTACAGATTCGAGCCGCACACCCAGGAAACCGCGTCGCACTTTGCCCTGCGAAAGAATCTGTTGGGTCACGAACTTGGCTTCATTCGCCGGCAGCGCAAAACCGATCCCGTTGTAATCGCCGGTAAGAGTGGCAATTTGCGAGTTCACGCCGATGGCTTCGCCGCGCATATTGACCAGCGGTCCGCCACTGTTACCGCGATTGATGGCGGCGTCGGTTTGCAGAAAACGTTGAAAGCTGGAGTTGGTCGTGTCCCGATCCTTCTTTGAGATGATGCCGGCCGTCACTGTCTGATCCAGGCCGAACGGTGAGCCGATCGCCAGCACCCAATCGCCCACTTGCGCGCCGTTCGAATCGCCAAATTTCATCGTCGGCAGATCTTTATCGGCCTCAATCTTCAGCACTGCCAAATCTGTGTCGCGATCAACCCCGACGACACGCGCCCGATATCGTTCGCCGCTGAGCAAGCCGATCGTGATGCGTGAAGCTCCGTCGATCACGTGAAAGTTCGTAATGATGAAACCCTTGGGATCGATGATGAAGCCGCTGCCGACGCCGTGGGTTGGACGCGGAGGTTGCCGGCGCAGCATGTCATAGAGCGGATTCGGATTGCGCTCGGTTTTATCTTCGTTGTCGGGCTCCGTTTCGGCGGCCTGGGTAGTGTCGATGTTGACGACCGCGGGCTCGACCCGTTGCGCGATTTCGACAAAGGAAGCGGAAAGCGCGTCCGGCGCGCGACTAGCCGATTGCAACCCGTCCTGGGCCACCGTCGGCCGGCCGGCGAGTATTGCCCCAATGCCGATGCCGGCCAAAACGCAGACGGCGGCCAACGCGGCAATCCAAACTCGCAGCTTGCGCAGCAAAACTTTTTCGGCATCAGTGGCTTGATTTAACGAATCGAACATCATGCACCGCCTTCGGATTTAGAACGGACCACCCAAGTGAATCATGCACGCTAGTGTGCCAACGGGGAACAGGGTTCAGTGAGTATAAACGAAGTGCCGCGGTTACCAGAAGTCATGGCCGGAGCAGGACTTTCATGACCCCTGGTTCGGCAGCCCGGGCCATCGCCCGGACGCCGTCGGCCAACGGCAATTCCTCGCTAATTAGATTTTCAACGTCGATTTTATGCTGCTTCAGCAAGTCAAGCGCGGGAGCGAACCGGCCGCAACGCGAGCCGACCACGCTGATTTCATCAACGACAATTCGGGCCGCATTCAACTCGGTGGCGCCGTGAAAAGTTGATTTCAGAACCAGGACGCCGCGCGGACGAAGCAGCTCGAGCGCGACGTCGAATCCGGTTGGTGACCCTGAAGCCTCAATCACGACGTCAAATTCACGCGCGCGCGTTTTCGCTTCATCTACCAGCGAGGTTTCAATGCCGCGTCGTTCTGCGAGATGAAGTTTGTTACGGTGCTTGCCAATCAACGTCAGCCTGGCGCCGGTGGTAGCGATCACTTGAGCACATAGCAACCCGAGTTTGCCATCACCGATGACAGCGACGTGCGATTCGTTGGTGATTGACGCACGCTCGAGAATTCCGCAAGCGGCGGCGAGAGGTTCGGTGAATACCGCCTGGGTGTCGGGAATCTCGTCTGGTACCGGCAGCAAATTGACGATTGGCAGCGTGAGAAATTCAGCATGGGCGCCGTCACGGCCAACGATGCCGAGCACGGTGCGGTTAGCACAGTGACGCGAATCGCCCGTGAGACAAAGGCGGCAGCGACCGCAGCCGGCATTTATCTCGCCGACTACGCGTGTGCCCGGCGCCAAAGAGCCGACGGTGAGGGAGGTGGGGTTCTCGGAGTGCACCCTCCCTGACGGTCGGGTTTCTGATAACGCTTCGACCACCCCGACGAATTCATGGCCCAGCGTTCCTTCGAAGCCGGCATAGCCGCGCGCGATTTCAAGGTCGGTGTTACAGACGCCGGACAACGTCACCCGCACGAGCGCTTCGCCGCCGGTTGCGGGTGACGCAACATCGCTGACCTTAAGTTGATGCTGTTCGTATCGGAGTGCCTTCATTATTAGTAGAGGTTAGAGATCAGAGGTTAGAGGTTAGAAAAAGAATCTCCGGCACAGTTTCCGTAGACGCCAAGAGAAGACCCGACGCAACCTGATTGCGTCACTCACTGACCACTGACCACTGACCACTGACCACTGACCACTGACCA
>JBIOZK010000047.1:0-7345 GCA_044870975.1 Pyrinomonadaceae bacterium | reverse complement strand
GCGCTTTGCGGGCAGGGATGCCCGCGCTCCATGAAGGCGCTCGATACATGAATGAAATTACAGTCATCGGCGGCGGACTTGCGGGCGTTGAAGCCGCCTGGCAGGCAGCGAACGCCGGCTTGCGTGTGCATTTGTTCGAGATGCGGCCGGTGAAGCAGACGCCGGCGCATCGCACGGATAAGCTCGCCGAAATTGTCTGCTCGAATTCTTTAAAGTCCGATGAGCCCGGGACGGCGTCTTATCTGCTGAAAGAGGAATTGCGCCGAGGTGGATCGCTGGTTCTGGAGGCAGCGGCCGCCACCCGGGTACCAGCCGGCGCCGCCCTGGCTGTCGATCGCGAAAGGTTCGCGGGTTACATTACCGGACGAATCGAAGCTCACGAGAACATCCGGATTGTGCGCGAAGAGGTAGCCACTCTTCCGCCTGATGCAATCACGATTATTGCCACCGGGCCGCTCACTTCAGACTCGCTGACGCAGGAAATCATGAAGCTGACCGGTGACGATCAGCTTTATTTTTACGATGCTATCGCGCCGATCATCGCGGCAGATTCAATTGATCAAACCATTGCCTTTCGCGCAGCTCGTTATGGAAAAGGTGGCGACGACTATCTGAACTGCCCAATGAATGAAGAAGAATACGCGGCATTTCATGACGCCCTGCTGCAAGCCAACAGTGTCCCCCTGCAACGATTCGAACAGACTCGTTGGTTTGAGGCCTGTTTGCCAATCGAAGAACTCGCGCGGCGCGGCGTTGACACCCTGCGCTACGGACCCATGAAACCGGTCGGCCTCAACGATCCGCGGACTGGCGCGGAACCGTACGCCGCCGTCCAGCTGCGGCAGGAAAATCTCATGGCGGACGCCTATAGCATGGTCGGTTTTCAGAATCATCTCCGCTATGGCGAGCAGGCTCGCGTGCTGCGTATGATTCCGGGACTCGCGAACGCTGAGTTTCTGCAGTTTGGTCAAATCCACCGGAACACATATATCAACGGACCCCGTGTACTGTCGGCAACCATGCAGATGCGTGAGCATCCAAACATCCTGTTCGCCGGGCAAATCACGGGCGTTGAGGGTTATGTCGAGTCGGTGGCGATGGGCTGGCTGGCCGGGTTGAATGCAGCGCGGCTTTCGAGGGGCGATGAACTTCTGATTGCACCGCCGCGTAGTGCAATTGGGGCGCTGGCGCGTTATGTTTCGAGCGCGCAGACCAGGAATTATCAGCCGGTGAATATCACGTTTGCTTTGCTCGAACCGTTGACCAAAGCGCAAGCGCGTTCAGTGAAGCGCAAGCGAGACCGGCACGCCTTGCAGGTTAACCTCGCTTTGCGAGAATGGGATGAATGGCTGCAACAGGAAGCGCCGGTGACGTCGTCGGCAGCCGCAACGAAATGAACCTTCGCAGTTATAGCTACCCAGCCTTGATCGGAATAGTGGCGCTGGCCATCGTCGGCTCATCGCTGCACGTGGCCACGACGCATTCTCAATCCGGCCGGCAAAAAAACACGAACGCGAAACCGGCGGCTACACCAGCGCAACAACGGCCACGCCAAACCACCAGGACGTTGCCGCCGCCCCCAGCGATGCCGCCGACGTCGGCGAAATCAAATACGAATGACAATGCCAGCGTGCCCGACGAAGTACTGCGCGTGAGCTCGCACCTGGTGCCGGTGCCAACCACCGTGCTGGATGCCCGCGGCGCCGCGCTCACCAACCTGAAGCTCGAAGATTTCGAACTCGTGGTTGACGGCGAGCCCAAGACGATTAGTGAGATCTATCGGGCTGAAACCCCCGTGCGCCTGGCGATGCTGTTCGACAACAGTGGCAGCCTCGACGCGGGGCGTGAATTCGAAAAACGCGCCGCCGAACGGTTCTTTCGGAGCGTACTCCGGCCAGTGGATCAGGCCGCGATCTATTCGGTCTCAACCACCACCGAACTCTCACAGCCAATGACGAATGATGTCGGCTTGTTAACCAGGACGATCGAGTTATTTGGTAAACCCGAAGGCGCAACCTCGCTTTACGATGGCATCTTTTTGGCCTTGAGCTACCTGAGGCCGTACTCCGGACGTCGCGTCATCGTGATTGTTTCTGACGGCCGCGACACAACCAGTCGCGACGATCATGATTTCGAGGCGACCCTGCAACTCTTGTCGTCTGATGAATGTCAGGTCTATGTCGTGCAGACCGGCCTTTACGATAATGCGAACGTGCGCGACCTGACCGCCGAGCGGCGCATGCAGGCGTTCGCGCAGCAGACCGGGGGCGAGTCTTACGTTCCGCGTTCTGTCGGCGACCTCGATCGAACCTTTGCGCAAATCGCCGCCGACCTCGCGCAGCAATACATTCTCAGTTATTACCCCGGCGCTGATAAGCGCGATGGCAAATACCATCAAATCGCCGTGCAGGTGAAAACGAAACAAGCCTCGCGCGTGCGCGCCCGCAAAGGATTTCTGGTCAAGACGCGCGATCAGTCGTAAAATAGCCGCAAATTCCCGCCCCCTCGCGAGAATGCTGGAAAAACACTGCACTTCCTTCCTCGATCACTTGAGGTATGAACGGAATGTCAGCGTTCATACGCTGCGGAACTATGAGAGTGACCTGATCCAGTTCCTGCACTTTCTCAGTCCGCCAAATGATGCCGGCGATTCCAAACAGAACGGCCGCAAGCACGAGCCGCGCATCGATCAAATCGATCATCTCACCATCCGTGAATGGCTTTCCAGCCTGCATTCGGATCAAAAGAAGAAGACTTCGATTGCGCGGAAGCTAGCCGCCCTGCGGACGTTTTTTCAGTTCCTGGTACGTGAAGAAGTGATCGAATCGAATCCGGCAAAACTGGTCGCGACTCCTCGCAAAGAGAAGAAGCTGCCGGTGCATCTTTCGATTGAAGACGCCGTCCGCTTCATCGAAACGCCGGACGTTGAGACAGATTTCGGCAAGCGCGATCGCGCCATTCTCGAGTTGCTTTACGCTACCGGTATGCGCGTTTCGGAGTTGGTGGGCCTCAACCTGCGTGACATCGATTTCCACAACCGTCTGCTGCGGGTTCTTGGTAAGCGGCGCAAAGAGCGAATTGTTCCTTTTGGTGAACCCGCGGAAAAGGCGCTGCGCGAATATCTAACGGTGCGCGAAAGATTTTTGATGAAGGCGCCGGTTACCAGGCGTGATGCGCAACCGTTGATCCTGAATTACCAGGGAACGCGGATGACCACGCGCTCAGTCGGCCGACTGGTCGAAAAATACATTCGCCTCTGCGCCGGCATTCATGACATCAGTCCGCACGCGCTCCGGCATTCATTCGCCACGCACTTGCTCGACAGCGGCGCTGACCTTCGTGATATTCAGGAACTGCTCGGTCACGCGCGACTCTCGACAACGCAAATCTACACACATGTTTCGATGGAAAAACTGATCGATGTCTACGACAAGGCGCATCCCAAGGCGTAGCAACATTTAGCCTCCGAACTTCCGCGACCCTGCGCTCGTGCGTTATGATGCGAATGACGTGAGCAAAAGCGATCGGCAGACAGACGGACAGCTATCGGAACGCCCTCTCGCCGAACTAATTCGCGAAATTATCGATGCCGACTTGTCCGGCGCCTTGCGTTTATCAAATGGTCTGGCAAAGGTTGCGATTTACTTTGAAAAAGGCGAAGTGCTCTATGCGACCTCGAATTTGCGCGCGCACCGGCTGCACCATGTGTTAAGTAGAGAGCTGCCCGGTTCGGTCGATCAATTCTCAACCGCAATGTCCGATCAGGAATTGGCAGCCGCGTTGGTCGAGCAGAGCGTCATCAGCGAAGAAGCGCTGACAGAAGCACGCTCGGCCCAGGCATCAGACGTTCTGCGCGTTGCGCTTTTGTGGATCGCCGGCGATTGGTCTTACGATCGCCGCGTCCGCGTAGACAAAACATTGCGTGTGCCTATTCCAACCGGCCGATTGTTATTGGAATCGGCCCGTCATCTGCCGTTGGAATTCATCAAAGCGCGCGTAGGGATCGGCGCGGTCAGCTATTCGGTGAACGAAGTTAATGGCATTTCGCTCTCACCGGCTGAAACGATGACTCTTTCCCGGCTCACGCAGGTAGGCGGTGAGGTGAGTTTTTTAGATCTGGCGAACAAACGCTTACGGGTAGAGGAGTCTCTGCGTGGGATCTACGCCCTCTGCGTTGCCGGCGTGCTGCGCCGCGACGAACCTGAACCGGTTCTGACTGAGCAGCCTCGTCCCGTTGACAAAGTGAAGCAGGCAAAGCCCGCCACCGCAGCTTCCGTTAATCGAGAGTTCGAAGTTGAAATATTATTCAAGCGCATAGCTTCAGCTGCCACGCATTATGAAGTGCTCGACGTCCCCATCGCCGCCAGCGACAGCGCAATCAAAGGCGCATACCACGATCTCGCGAGGCGCTTTCACCCTGATCGCTTTCACCAAAGCGATTTGCGCGCGAAGATTGAATCAGCCTTTGCGCGAATCGGTCGGGCCTACGAGACTTTGATTGATGAGGCGCGGCGCAAAGATTACGACCACTCGCTTACGGCAAAGGCTAAAGATCAGACCGCGCCCCCGGTAAGTGCGGCAAAGGAGACACAGGCCAATCCGCCGGATAAGACGCAAACACCAGCTGAGCGCGCCGAAGCGTCTTTTCAACTTGGCACGAACGCGTTGCAGCGTAATCAGAATGATGAAGCCGTGCGCTACCTGGCTGAAGCCGCGAGTTTGGCGCCGCGCGTCGCCCGGTATCGTGCGCACTACGGAGCTGCATTGATGCGCAATCCCAGTCTGCGACGATCGGCCGAGCAGGAATTGCAGGCGGCCCTCAAGATCGAACCTAACAACGCATTATTTCGCGTGATGTTGGCTGAGTTATATCAGCAGGTCGGCCTGCGTAAGCGGGCTGAAACAGAGGCCGCGCGGGCTCTTTCGGCAGATCCCACGAATGCCTCGGCGCGGGCGCTACTCTCTAGTCTGGTTGGTAAGTAATTTCTTATGCCTTCGTTGGAACCAGTCGAACGATCACACGCCGCCGTAACCGAGGTCTTCTCGAACCTTGCCGCGCGGGCTGACGAATTTGAGAATTACGTAAATCCGCACGGTTTGCGGATTGCGGCAATCGCCGATGAAATTGCCAGGGCCTTTCGGCTTGGTCCACGGGATCGGTTTTCCTTGCGTATCGCCGCCCTGGCGCACGACCTGGGCGAACTCGTGATGAACCGCGATTACATCCGCCGTCAAGGGACCCTGAGCGGCGACGAGCGCATCGACCTCGCGCGACATCCGGTAATCAGCGAACGTGAAGCAGCCAATGCGGGTGCGGATCGCGGCGCGCAGTTGCTAGTCCGCTGGCATCACGAATGGTGGAATGGCAGCGGGTATCCGGACGGTTTGCGTTTCGAGCAGATCCCTCTGGGCGCGCGGATTCTTCGGGTGGCGGATGCGTACGCGTCTTTGACCGATGCCCGTCCGTTTCGCGAGGCGTACTCTGAACAGCAAGCACGTGAACATCTGATCGAATGGACTGGGATCGAGTTTGACCCTCGCGTCGTGCGCACGTTGCTGTCACTTGAGCCGTTTCCGGAGTTGAAAGGCTATGCGAGAGAAATTCAGCCGCCACCGGATATGAATTTGATCGCGGACGAGTTGCTGGCCCGGATGGATCAACTGGGAAGTTGAAGTTTCGTACAAGACATAACACCTGATGCAACCTCAAAACGGACTGAATACGAGTGCGATTGGCTGGCTGGGGTTTGAGCTGAACGTGCTCCGCCGGCTGAAGTTCAAATCCGTGGCTCTACCACTCGCGGGCGAACCGCATCTCGGTCACTATTTGAAGCGGTTTGATTCGAGTGTAGCTGTGAATGATCCCTCACAATGGAGTTGGATCAAATCCCAGGCGTTCATCGAAAACAATTCTGAGACGCTCACCGAACAGGACGTCGAGATGCTCCTGGACGACGCTTATGTGCCGCGGAAATATTTTCGGAACCCCGGACTGCTTACCTGGTTCAATGAAACCGACGCGTGGTGGTTCGATAATGTGCGTGGTAACGCGGACCGCATCGAATCTCCCCACAAGCGCGCCCTGGCACTGTCCGCGGGCATGTCCGTCGGGGACTATGTGTTCTCATTCAATCTCGACACGCGCGACATGCGGCAACCGCTCTCGCTGTCAAATGTCTTTCGCAGATTGCTGAAAACTCTGCCGCCGCCAATCGACAACCGCAGGCGAAACATCAGCTCAAACAAATCCGCGAAAGCTTTTCTCGCGGAGAACCCCGAGAACGATTTGATGTTCCTGCGCTTGCCGCACCCGACGCGTTCCAGCGACAGCCGCAATGCGCGGGCATTGGTTTGGCGTGAAGAGTGGGTGCGACAGGGCAAAGGTGCGTGGAGCGAGCAAACTAAGGAACGCGGAGCAAAGCTCGATAGCTATGTCGAGACCAAGGAACAGTACCTCGGACTAATCGACGACATCCTGCATACTGCCGCTCATGTGCCGATGTGGGCGATCGAAGCGGTCAGCGATGGCTTTGTTTCGACTGATGAATTGGTCGAATGCGTGAGCAACACCCGCAAGATCGAAGCGACCTACCGGAAGGACTTCTCAGAGTTGTTAGGGATCCAAGCCGTAATAATCACGGCCGGTTCCTGAGCAACGGTCGGTTCTCTATCATTACGCCGCAGGGAGCCGTTACCGGCCAGCGGCGCTAAACAGTTCGATTCTGCGCCCGACTGGCGCTGAAACAATTACCGCAAAGAATCGGCCGGCCAGCCTGGGGTTTAAAAGGTACTGAGTCGGGCTTGCCGCATTGATCGCAAACGATCTCGAAGCGTTCGCGTTCGCTGCCGCCGCCTCCCTGTTTTGGTCCCCCAAAACTCTGTCGGCGGGCGTCGCGGCAAGGTTTACATCGCTTTGGGTGACTCAAACCGCGTTCGCGATAATAGTCTTGTTCTCTTTCAGTAAATGAGAAGGTGCTTCCACACTCGGCGCAAGTGATGTCCAGATCCGGCATTGATGTCTCCCGAGAAAATTTGCCAGTTTGTTGGGTTCAGGGGCACACAGTTTAGCGCAGGTACACGCCGCTGTACAGAAATTTGAACAACCGTCAGGCAAACTGGCGCTCCGCGCGGCGGCGCGGCGCTAGCGTTGCAACTCTCGCACGTGCCTTCTAATCGTCTCACCCAGAGTGTCCAGGTTGTACCCGCCCTCCATGCAGGAGACGACCCGCCCGCCGCACGACTCATTTGCCCAATCCATCACGACGCGAGTCATCTGCACAAAATCTTCATCGGACAATAACAGTTGGCCCAGCGGGTCGGTCTGATGGGCATCAAATCCTGCAGA
>JBIOZK010000046.1:0-3849 GCA_044870975.1 Pyrinomonadaceae bacterium | reverse complement strand
TCAGGAAGAATCATCCAAGCCCGCGGAGCGGGCGGCAGCGGATCTGAATAGGACGGTTCGCCATCGCAACGGCTACCGCCCAGCTCCGCGGGCTCAACATTCTTAATTGATCCGTAACCTGGGGTTCCGTCCCGACAAATCGGGACTCCACCCCAGGCTTTATGCTGACGTGCGCTCCGCGCACTTGTTTGGTCAGTCAAATATATGAAAGCCACCGTGAAGGAGGGCAACTCACGCAGCAGTTTCCTCACCGTCAACGGAGCGCGCGCGCCGCTTGCCCGCCCTAACGGTCGGGCTTCGGACACGTGGTATCATCCCGCTGATCGCGTTCGGCGAATCGAACAATGCTTTATCTTTCGCAGGTTTTGGGCCGACCAATACTCGACCTTGACGGTGAGCGTGTCGCTACGCTGAAGGACGTCATCGTGCGACTGGGCGAGGAAGATCATCCACCGGTCGCGGGCTTCGTGGCGCGCTATCGGCGGCGCGACTTTTTCATGCCGCGATGGCGCATCTCTGATTTCGGCGAGCAGGGCGTGCGATTGAATTCGGACAAGCTCAACCTGCGACCATTCACGCGCCGCGACGGCGAGGTGCTGCTCGCGCGCGATGTTTTGGACAAGCAACTGATCGATGTTGACGGCAAGCGAGTCG
Organism: Pyrinomonadaceae bacterium; assembly: GCA_044870975.1. Lineage (GTDB taxonomy): Bacteria > Acidobacteriota > Blastocatellia > Pyrinomonadales > Pyrinomonadaceae > UBA11740. Next base: position 3,195 of record JBIOZK010000046.1, on the reverse strand, counting down.
TGCGCGTGAATGATGTGCAGATCATCGAAGCCGCAAACGAATGGCGAGTTACCGGCGCCGATGTGAGTCTGACCGGATTGTGGCGGCGGCTCGCGCCCGCTTTCATGCGCAGCGGCCGGCCCGTCGAAGTGATCGATTGGGCCGACGTGGGTTATCTCGCGACTGACGCGGCCACCGTGCAATTGAAATCGTCACGCGGAAAACTCGCGCGGCTCCATCCCGTCGAAATCGCCCGTCTGGCTGAGGCATTTTCTTATCAGCATGGCGCGGAAATCGTTGAGTCACTCGATGACGAAACTGCCGCCGAGACTTTGGAAGAGATGGCGGCTGAACGCCAGGCCCAGATACTTGGCGATATGGACGAAGAACGCGCGGCGGACATTCTCGAACATATGTCCCCCGACGAAGCCGCCGATGTGTTGGGCGATCTTCCGGAGGAAAAGGCGGAAGACTTGCTCAATCGCATGGAGGACGAAGAGCAGTCTGAGGTCGCCGAGCTGTTGCCGTATGAAGACGATACCGCGGGCGGTTTGATGACGACCGAGTTCGTGACCGTGCCGCGCGATCTGACGGTGGGCGAAGCGCTGGCGCATCTGCGCGAGATGGCTGAAACGCCGAACATGATCTATTACTTGTACGTCGTCGAGAATGCACACTCGTGGAAGCTGACCGGCGTCATCGCTTTGCGTAGTTTGATTCTCGCCGACTCATCAATGTCGGTCGAACAGATGATGCGTACCGAGATTCAGGTGGCGCACGTGGACGACGATGCAGATGAGGTAGCGCAAAAAATTTCTGAATACAATCTGCTCGCCTTGCCCGTAGTCGACGAGGCCGGCGACATTCTGGGAATCGTTACCGTTGACGACGCGATTGAGATACTGTTGCCGAGAGACTGGCGGCAGAGATTGCCGCGCTTGTTAGGCTAAGAAAGGGATCATCGTTTAGCAGCGGGCTACTGCCCGCTGATCGTTCGAAAGCGGGCGGGCAGTAGCCCGCCTCTAAACAGTCGAGAAATGTTTGAGGACCCTCCAAGTGGCCGAACCGGGAAAGGATGTGCGAAACGTCGGTCGTCGGATCCTGCGGCGCAGCGCCCAGGGTGTGTCGACTGTTCGCCGCACCGTCGCGCGGCGGCCCCGTCTATTCACCTACCTGGCGATCATCGGACCCGGAGTAATAACGGCAGCGGCGGGAAATGACGCCGGCGGCATCGCGACCTTCGCCTCGGTCGGCGCAGATTACGGTTACGGCCTGCTTTGGGTCTTGATTCCTCTCACCTTCGCCCTCGGCATCGTGCAGGAGATGTGCGCGCGGATGGGCGCGGTCACCGGCAAGGGCCTGTCTGATCTGATTCGTGAAAAATTCGGCGTGCGCTGGACCGCGTTCGTGATGTTGGCGTTATTGATCGCCAACGGCGGAGTGACCGTTTCAGAATTCGTCGGCATCGCCGCCGCACTCGAACTGCTCGGGCTTACCCGCTACATTTCAGTGCCGATTGCCGCGGCGGCAATTTGGTGGCTGGTCGTCAAAGGAACCTATCAGCGAGTCGAACGCGTTTTCCTGGCGATGTCGCTGGTATTTCTTGCCTACGTGGTCGCGGCCTTTCTGGCACATCCGCCCTGGGCCACGGTAGCGATGCAGATCGTCCATCCGCATTTTGAATTGACGCCGGCGTTTCTTTTCACGTTCGTTGCCGTGATTGGGACCACTATCTCGCCATACATGCAGGTCTTTATCCAATCATCAGTGGTTGAGAAAGGCGTGCGCGTCGAGAATTATCGCTTAACGCGTATCGACGTCTGGGTGGGGACAGTCCTCGCGATTCTCATCGTCTTTTTTATTGTCGTCTCAACTGCGGTAACGTTGAATACCCGCGGCCACCATGTCGATTCAGCCGCCGAAGCAGCCGTCGCACTAAGACCGCTGGCCGGAGCCTATGCCGAAATCCTCTTCGCTGTCGGACTTTTCGGGGCTTCGATGTTGGCGGCGGGCGTTCTGCCGCTGGCGACCGCGTACTCCATCAGCGAAGCGTTCGGCTTTGAAAAAGGTGTATCGAGCAGTTTTCGGGAAGCCCCGATTTTTCTCGGCGTGTTTACTTTTCTGGTCGTGCTCGGCGCTACGGTAGCGATGCTTCCCGGTTTGTCTCTGATCCGCGTGCTGATTGTGACGCAGGTCATCAACGGCATATTGTTGCCCGTGATCCTGGTGGCCGTGCTGAAGCTGGTCAACAATCGCGAATTAATGGGTTCGCAGGTTAACGGACCGGTTTACAACATCGCGGCATGGCTGACCACCATTGCCGTTTCGGTGCTGTCGCTCCTCGTAGTGATGTCCACTCTGTTTCCGAACTTGTTTTGACGGCTGCGAGGCAAATGTTCTCGCCAAATCTGCAGCTTTGATGATAAAAAGTACTCCACTTGAAGCAACTTGCTACTAAAGTCAGACCCTGCGCATGACGGCTACCGGCGAACGAAGCAAAATCGCGATCTATTTCAGCGCTACTATCGTCGTCGGCCTCGTTACGTTTGTCTTCCTGAAATCGTTCGGCAGTACCACCGCGGCTCATTACTTTGAGGGCCTTTGGCGAGTCCCCTGGCTCATTCTGCTGTCCCTTTTCATTTTTTTCAGCGTCCGCGTCACCAACGCGCTCTTGTTCGATTTTCTGTTTCGATTGCGCCGGGGCTACGAAGCGCCGACGCTAATCCGAAATATCTTCACGCTGCTGGCGTTTACTATTCTCTTTGTCCTGGTTTTCAATCGCGTCTATCAGGAAATAAACCTGGGCGGACTGATCACCACCTCGGCAATTTTCGGCGTCATCATCGGTCTCGCTTTGCAGGATACCCTCGGAAATTTCTTTGCCGGAATTTCGCTGCACGCGGATCGCCCGTTTCAGGTTGGGGACGTGATTGTCGTCAATAAGCTCACGGGCGTGGTCGAGAGCATCACCTGGCGGGCGATTAAGCTTCGCACCTTTCAAAACCACATCGTGCTGGTCAGCAATAGCCTGGCGGCACGAGAGACGATTGAAGTCTCGCCGCGCGACAATCTCAACGCGCGCCTCGTTTTTTTCGGGACGATTTACACTGACTCGCCGGCCAAGACCATCCAGATCGTCCGCGAAGCCGTCCGCGACGCCGATAATGTGTCGGAAAAGATCACCCCCATCGTGCGCATCCGGCAACTCGGCGATTC
>JBIOZK010000045.1:0-2569 GCA_044870975.1 Pyrinomonadaceae bacterium | reverse complement strand
GAGATGTCGATTGCGCCGGCGGTTGGGGCGTTGACTGGTTACCTGAATCGGATTCGTGAAGCGCATGGTTATCATCGCTTCAAAGACGAGGTGGAAGATAAGCTGCTTTCGATTCCGTCGGTGGGTTCGCGGCTCCATCATGCCGCCAAGACCATGAAAGACGCGATTGCGGCAGCCGTCCTGCCCGGTGCGCTCGTTAACGAACTTGGATTCAAGTACATCGGTTATGTCGACGGCCACAACGTGCGCGCGTTGGTTGCTGCGTTGCGCGAGGCCCAACAGATTAAAGACGGCCCGGTGATCGTCCACGCGCTTACGACCAAGGGCAAAGGTCATCCCGCCGCGCAGGAAGACTATTACAAATGGCATGCGACCGGGCCTTTTGATTTGAAAACCGGCAAGCCCGTCAAGTCGCCCGCGAAGGCGCCGACCTACACGAAGGTCTTTGGCGAAGCGTTGTGCGAGTTGATGGCGAAGGACGAGAAGATTGTCGCATTGACGGCGGCCATGCCGGACGGTACGGGAATTTGCGATGCTCTTGAGAAGTTTCCGGAACGGTCCTTTGACGTCGGCATTGCCGAGCAGCATTGCGTGACTTTCGCGGCCGGTTTGTCGACCGAAGGGCTGACGCCGGTTTGCGCAATTTATTCGACTTTTCTGCAGCGCGCGTTCGATCAACTGGTGCACGACGTCTGTATTCAGGATTTGAACGTGAAATTCTGTCTGGATCGCGGCGGCATCGCCGGCGGTGATGGACCGACGCATCATGGATTGCTCGACATCGCCTACCTGCGCGGCGTACCCAACATCATCCTGATGGCGCCCAAGGATGAAGGCGAAATGCGCGACATGTTGTTCACGATGACTGAGCACGTTGGTCCGGCCGCGATGCGCTATCCACGGGGCAATGGCATGGGTGTATCACTCGATCGCGAACCTGAGCGGCTGGAGATCGGCAAAGCCGAGATATTGCGCGATGGCGGCGAGGTCGCGATCGTGGCCTACGGCTCGATGGTTTATCCGTCTTTGGACGCGGCCGCCCATCTCGCGAAAGATGGCATTGAAACCACGGTGGTGAATGCGCGATTCGTAAAGCCGCTCGACAGCGCTCTATTGTTGGCGCTGGCCCGTACAAAGCGTCTGATCGTGACTGTGGAGGAAGCTTATCTCGTCGGTGGTTTTGGCGCTGCGGTGCTCGAGCTACTGGAAGAGAATGGCCTCCAGGACAAAGTGCGCGTGGTGCGTATGGGCGTGCCGGATCGCATCGTGACCCATGGCGATCCCAAGCTGCTGCTGGCGAAATATGGACTTGATGCCGATGGGATTCACACCCGGGTGAAGGAGTCGATCGAAGTCCTCGACGATCGTCGCGCGAAGCATCAAAAAGTCACGGCGTGACATTTCTTGTCACCCGGTTTTCTATCTCAAAAAGACTGTTGACCTCTGCGACGCGCGCATGGCATGATGCGCGCGTGGCAAACAAGTAGGCTCTCTCCTAAGTTGCCCGGCCCTGTTTTTATCCTCCAAAAAAGCATAGACCCGACAGGTTAATTGGATCGCGGAAGCGGGATTCCAAATCGCGATTTCAGATGCGAAATTTGAACTTTCAAATCTGAGGTTGGTGATCTGAGATTCAAGGTATTTCAGCAGCGGCTCGCGCGGTGCGGCGCGAGGGAAGGGTAGCCTCCATGAAGCAATTCTTTTTTGAGCGAGAGTGCGTGCATCGCGGGAAAGGACGCGATGGCGAAACTTATAACGGAATGTTTTTCGTCCAGGCCATTCAGAAACTGCAGACCGAAGCAGCGATGAAGATGGCCGGCAAAGTCGCCCCGTTTTATTGGGTTGATGCGCCTCGGGTTCTAGTGTGGCTGTGTCGTGAGTGTGCGTCTGAATTGCACATCGGCGAAGCGCCGCGCGCAATTCTGCAGGGCGCACGACGGTAGTTGCGGAAACCCGACCGTTAGGGAGGGTGCCAACGCGACTTGAAGCTCGAGAGTCTTAGCATCTGCACCCTCCCTCACGGTCGGGTTTCTGCTACATTTCTCTCGTGCAGCGCGAGCGCATCGACAAACTTCTGATTGATAGGGGTCTGGCTGAATCCCGAACAAAGGCGCAGGCACTGGTGATGTCCGGGTGTGTCCTCGTCGATGAGCAGTTGGTTAACAAACCTTCCGAAAAATTCCCGCCTGCAGCAAACATAAGAATCAAAGCGCGCGGTGACGCCGAGCGTTACGTCGGCCGTGGCGGACTGAAACTCGAAGCGGCCTTACGCGAATTCGCCATCGATGTGAGCGGATTCGTGTGCCTGGACGTGGGCGCCTCGACGGGCGGCTTCACAGATTGCTTGCTGCAGCGTGGCGCGAGCAAGGTAATTGCTGTCGATGTCGGTCATAACCAGATCGATTGGAAACTGCGCAACGATCCACGGGTCGAGGTGCGCGAGGGAATCAACGCGCGGTATCTGTCGCTCGGTGATTTCGCTGCGAAGCACGACCTGATTACGATCGACGTCGCGTTCATTTCGGCGACCAGGATTTTGCCGGCGGTTGTTCCTCTATTGAATGACCGC
>JBIOZK010000044.1:0-2698 GCA_044870975.1 Pyrinomonadaceae bacterium | reverse complement strand
GCCCTCCGCGACCTGGTTTGCGCGTCGGGTACGCTGAACGCGCTGGAAAGCTTCAAATTTTAATGCCGAACTGGTGCCTAGATGATAACCCATTCCGCCAACGACGGAAACAGAGTCTTGCCAAGGTCCTCAATGAACCTCGCGCGATACCTCTGCTCAATTGACACTAAAAACGCGCGCACGCTACTATCCGAGTCTCGCAATTCATAGTTCGTGACTTTGAACTCCTGAGTCTTTGCACTTTTATGGGTTTTGCCACCACCGCCATACACGCCGGGCAGGAACCGGACTCTGCCGCCGGCGCCGTCACCGTTCCGATTTACCAAACTTCGACTTACGCGCAGGAAGGCCTGGGCAAACACAAGGGATTTGAATACGCCCGAACGTCAAATCCGACGCGGTTGGCGTTGGAAAGAAATCTCGCCGCGCTCGAAGGGGCACAGTTTGGATACGCCTTTGCCTCAGGAATGGCGGCGATCGACGCGACGTTAAGGCTGGTCAAAGCGGGCGATCACGTGATTGTCTCAGACAACACCTATGGCGGAACTAATCGGTTATTCAAGCGAGTCCTGGCAAATTATGGAATTGAATTTGAATTCGTTGACACTTCGGACGTGACGAATGTCGAATCGGCAATTAAAGACAATACGCGCATGGTCTTTGTCGAAACGCCGACAAATCCGGTGATGATTGTCACGGACCTGAAAGCCGTGTCGGACGTGGCCCATGCGGCCGGGGCGCGCGTAGTTTGCGACAACACCTTCATGTCGCCATATCTGCAAAGGCCAATGGAGTTCGGCGTCGATATCGTGGTGCATTCGACCACGAAGTTCCTCAACGGCCACTCGGACGGAATCGGCGGTGCGGTTATTCTGAGCAACGAAGACGACGCAGCCTGGCTGGGGTTTGTGCAGAACAGCGCCGGTGCGATTCTTTCGCCATTCGATTCATGGCTGGTGCTGCGCGGCGTTAAGACACTCGCCTTGCGGATGGAGCAACACGATAAATCAGGCCGAGCCGTCGCCGCATTTCTGGAAGATCACCCAAAGGTACAGAAGATCTATTATCCCGGTTCGAAATCACATAAACAGCACGAACTCGCGGCGCGCCAACAGAAAGGCTTCGGCAGTATGGTCTCGTTTGATGTGGGATCGTTTGAAGCGGCGCGGACAGTCCTGGAATCTGTAAGAGTCTGCACGCTGGCCGAAAGTCTCGGTGGGGTAGAAAGCTTGATTTGCCATCCGGCAACCATGACGCACGCGTCGGTTGCTCCGGAAGTCCGCGAGCGGTTGGGCATCACCGAGGGGCTGGTTAGAATTTCTGTGGGCATCGAAGATACTGACGATATCATTGCCGACATCGATCAAGCGCTGGATAAAATCGGCAAGTGAAACAGAAATATGCTTGACAGCAATAAACTATTCGAACTTATTATCTCGTAACTTATGCTCGTTGAGATCCACGCAAAAACAGACGTGGGCCGCGTCCGGCGCGGCAACGAAGACAATTTCCTGCTGCTGGATTTAACGGCTGAACGCGCCTGGAGCGGCTCCGACGGGCCTGAAAGCCCGGCCGACATGCACGAGTTCACGCTGGGAAATGGCGGCCTCGTACTCGTTGTTTCAGACGGCATGGGTGGCGCGCTCGCCGGTGATGTCGCCAGCCGCATGGCGATCGAAGCCGTGCGCGACGTGTTATTGGAAAAGAATAGTGACAACAACGGTTGCGATGCCGATGCGTCACTGGTCGATTGCCTGAAGCACGCCACGCTCGAAGCAAACAAGAACATCCATTACAAGAGTCTCGAGGACAGCCGCTGCAGCGGGATGGGCGCGACGCTCACTGGCGCCGCCATTAAAGACGACAAGTTGGACCTGGTGCAGGTGGGCGACAGCCGCGCTTACGTGATGCGGGGCCAGCAGATTCGCCTGGCGACCAAAGACCAATCGCTGGTGCAGCAGTTGGTTGATGTCGGCCAGATCAGCGAAGCGGAAGCTGAGACGCACATGTTCCGCAACGTCATTCTGCAAGCGCTGGGCGCACAAAATGAATTGACGCCCGCCACCGCCCGCATTCAACTCCGCGACGGCGACACGCTGCTGCTTTGCAGTGATGGTCTCTCAGGCAAGCTGCGTAACGAAGACATCAGACAAATCGTGGCGGACGCGGGAAATCTGAGCGATGCCTGCAGCGCGCTCGTGGCCGAGGCAAACAATCGCGGCGGTGAGGACAACATTACCGTAGTCCTGGCGCGGTTTAGCGGAGACGACCTGCGCGACCCGAATGACGATCGAATTACTGTGGAGTTGCCGCCGCTTGATGAGGATCGGACCTTAGACGAAACGGTTGCCGATACCGAGCATCCTTAACTCTTCCCGCGCCAATCCGGCGCCGCGCCGGCGCTAATCCTTCGCACAAAGATCGACGCTCCCTGAACCCGCGTGACTTCCACCCGGTCGCCTGCTTCGAGCGGTTCTTCGTCCTCAGCCGGGTAAGCCGTCCACGTCGAGCCGAAAACTTTGACGGCGCCTTCATGCAGCGCACCACGGCTGGATGAAACCACCGTCCCGATCTTTCCCGGCAATGCTTCCACGCCCGATTTCAGATCGCCGCCGGACTTCTCACGCGAAAAGTAATTCACAAAGATAGTTCGGGAAGCGGCCGTCAACGCAACAGAAACAACTGCGAAGATCAAAAA
>JBIOZK010000043.1:0-3416 GCA_044870975.1 Pyrinomonadaceae bacterium | reverse complement strand
CGAAGCACATATCGCGCGCAAAGCCGGCGGCTACGTGCCGCCGATGCCGGGACGTTGTCCGAAATGCGGAGCTGCTCACAGTAACGGGGCGACCTATTGCTCCGGTTGCGGGACGAAATTGCGCTCAGGATTTCCTTGTCCTCATTGTGAGACAATTCAAAACGATCCGGCCGCCCGCTTCTGTAATTCGTGCGGCAAGACTTTGACGACCTAGAGAAAAGATATGAAGTCTCATCGCGCTTCTCTAATTCTCGCCTTCGGAATTCTCGGACTGATTGTCTGTCAGTTGTTTGGGGTCGCGGCCTGGGTAATGGGAAAAAGCGACCTTGAAGAAATGGATCGTGGCTACATGGATCCGAGCGGGCGAGACCTGACTAACACCGGACGAATTCTGGGGATGGTCAGCACCGGGTTAATGGTGATGTCCCTCATCATCGTGGCCTTCTTCGTTCTGATACCAATGCTTGCCAGAAGCCGCTGATTAGTCGTGTCTCAGCGCGCGCACCGGATCGATCCTCGCCGCGCGGGCCGCAGGATACAACGCCGCCAGAATCGACACGCCGAGCGCGAAGAGAATTGCGCCCATCCATAACCACGGCGGCAGATGAAAGAAATCGACGAATGACGCGCCTTGCGGCTTGAGGATGAAGCGATAAGCGAGACGATTGGCAATCGCGTCGATCGCCCACGCCGCCAGCGACCCGACACCCCCGCCAAACACACCAATCACGGCCGCTTCGAAGAAGAAGATTAATTTGATCTCGCCATCCTCGGCGCCAATGGCTTTCATGATGCCGATCTCGCGGGTACGTTCCAGGATCGACATGATCATCGTGTTCGCAATGCCAAAGCTCGCAACCAGCAGCGAGATGCCGCCTAACAATGCCAATACGGAATTGATGATCAGAAACACCGTGCGGATTTGATCGAGCTGATCGACGATCGAGAAACTGCCGAGACCCATCTCCTTCAATTTTGTTCGCACATCGGCGAGCGCCACCGGATCCGTCACCCGCACGACCGCAGAAAAATACCCCGGCACCTCGTCCTCGCCGATGGCGCCGCTTTCGCGAGCCAAAGCCATCAGTACTTTGGATTGTTCACTCGAGTGTTCGAGGGACCACTTGCGGGCCGCAGCGATCGGAATGTTGATGGCGCCGGTCGGCATGAAACCACGTTGAGGGCCGGGGCCGCCATTCAGCTTGACCTCTTTCAAAACACCGACGATGCGAAATGTCCTGGCGACTGCCACTCCCGTGCGGGGCTGCGTTGATTCGTCACCCCCACCGAGCGGCAGTCCGAAAAAACTCGGCTGATCATCGGCGTCATCAGTTTTGTTGTCTGTGGCGGGCACCAGAAACTCGATGTTCTTTCCGATGGCATCGGCCGCCTTCTCGAAACCGGAGTTGGCGGCAAAGTCAAAACTGACTACTGCTTCGTCGGCGTCCGGCGCGCTAATCATTTGACCCGCTTCGAACTCCTTAAAGCGCGACGACACGTTAGGCACGTTACATCCCACGACATTCTCGCTGTGCGTCTTTCCATTCGCTCGAATCTCAACAAAGAAGAAGACCGCCGGTTCCACGTAAAGGACGCCTGGAATTTTAGCGATCTCGGCCACGGCCGCATCGTCCAGAATCCGCGTGGGCGCGTCCTTCTCCGGGACCCGCGGGCCCGGCGGTCGGTCGCCGCCGCCATTTCTACCGGACGTCGGGCGGTTCAACGCCGCCGCCATCGTCTTGCCATAAACCGACATCTCGCTGAATAAATCCAGCGCCTTGAAACGCGACAACAGATTGCGCTGTAAACCGAGACCAAACGAAACCATGGTAACGATCACCGCGACGCCCACGATTACGCCCATTGACGTTAGCGTCGCGCGCAGCTTCGCTTCGCGAAGGTTACGAAAGGCCAGTTTGAGTAAATCAAGAAAAGGCATAAACAAATGACGAACTTCAGTGACCAAGATTAGCCTAAATATCACGGTGTCAGAAGCCCGACCGTAAGGGTAACGATATAGTTGACTCACCAACGCTGAAGGGCGTTCGTAAATTCCAGCCCGGGGCAGCGCCCCGGGTCAAGGAGGTCTGTTACATCATCCTAACTCTGAAAGAGTTCGCCTCACCACATCTGGAATTGACGTTTGCGAACTCTTTCAGAGTTTGCTTATTGCCTGACAACTGCTAACTCAGGGCGTTGCCCTGGGCTGCAATTTGATAACGCCCTTCGGCGTTGATGATGGAACTATCTAGTTACGATCGTAAGGGAGGGCGCCGCCTAAGGCCCCTCGCTCCTGTCCTTGACCGGTCCTTCTTGCGAAACGTGCCCTTCCTGACGGTCGGGCTTCTGACACCATGCAACCGATTGTCACGATTTTGTATCTAATAATTCCCGACCAATTGACAGCGAGATAGCCCTCAAGAGGAAGCCAAAGCGGCGGCACTCGACCTCACTTGAATAAGCAGTCTTGCAAATCCCGGCAGACCCTGTTAGAAAGCCAAAGAATTAAAGGAGTAACCCCAGATGTTCCGTATTAAGACTACCTATGCCAAGCTGACTGTAATCGCCGCGGTGACGTTCGCATTCGCTGCAGTTTCAATCGCCAAGACGCATTCGGACGCAAAATTCTCCCAGATTAAGATTTCAAATTTCGGCCAGATGGACGAACGCTTCTACCGTGGCGCTCGGCCCAAGGAGCGAGATTTCGCCGCTCTGAAGGAGTTGGGCATTCACACGGTCATCGACCTGACCGATAATACCGAAAAAGAAAAAGGCTATGTGGAAGCGCAGGGCATGAAATACGTGAACATCGCGATTCCTGACAAGCGCGATCCCAGCGATGAACAGATTGCCCAGTTCCTCAAGCTCGTCAACGATCCGGAAACCGGTAAGTTCTATGTTCACTGCGCCGGTGGCCGTCACCGCACGGGTGTGATGGGAGCTGTTTACCGCTTCAATAACTATCACTGGAACTATGACCAGGTTTACCAGGAAATGCTGGACTTCGACTTCTATACCTCAAATGGTCACGGTGGTCAGAAGAAGTACGTTGAGAACTACGCACAGCGAATGCTGGCCAACGCGACCGCCGCGACTGCGACTCAGAAGAATTAGGGTTTTGGGGGTAGGGGGTAGGGTGTAGATAGAAACTCTTAACCTTTAGAGTTTCCTCCAACACCGACGGACAAGGTCAGGAAGCCGACGCTCACGAGATTTGCTGCACCCTAAACCCTACACCCTATCCCCTACTCCCTTATGAATAGCTGAACTCCCGAATCCGACTTTCCGATTCGCGAATTCAAAGGCCGCTTCAAAACGAAGCGGCCTTCTTCTTTTGGGTACGCACGCCTCCGGCGCGCTTCCATCCGTGTAACCTGATTCGTTTAGAGGCGGGCTACTGCCCGCCATCTCGCATA
>JBIOZK010000042.1:0-24070 GCA_044870975.1 Pyrinomonadaceae bacterium | reverse complement strand
ACCCGGCGGCCGATATCAACAACGCGACCTTTGGATTCATCACCAGTCTGTATGGTCCGAACCAATCGCGTCAGTGGCGGTTTGGTGCGCGACTATCGTTCTGAGATGTCGATCGGCTTTCCTTGATAACGGCGTGGCCCCGACACTTTCGAGCCTGGGCCACGCCCTTTCCCAAAGGGCGGGAGTCGCAGATCAGTAGGTCGCTTCGTCCGTGGTTCTGGTTAGCTAAGACGCTCTTCCTCCGAATCTCGCGGACTCAGCTGCCAGGGCTTTCAGCTCCTTCTGCGCTATCCTTTCTCACGACAATTTGCGTGAGCGCATAAACGTGACGATGAAACCAAAGCGATACAAACGCCGGTTGATACCCGTCATCGGTTGTCTCCTTTTGGTGATGGGGATTGCGCCGCGACCGGTAATGGCGCAGGACGCTGCGCCTCACCTGCAGCGCCAGGGAACTGCTATCCAACTCATCGTCGACGGAAAACCTTTTCTGGTGCTCGGTGGAGAGCTGGGCAACTCAACCTCCTCAAGCCTCGAATACCTGCGGCCGGTCTGGCCAAAACTGGTCGCACTCAATCTCAATACTGTCCTCGTGCCCATCTATTGGGAATTGTTTGAACCGGTTGAAGGCAAGTTTGATTTCACTCTGGTGGATGGCTTGATTCAGGAAGCACGCCGTCATCAACTGCGGCTCGTACCGCTGTGGTTTGCTTCCTGGAAAAACAGCATGTCCTGTTACGCGCCCGCGTGGGTGAAGAAAGACCAGCGGCGCTTCCCGCGCTCGCAAGACGGCGCCGGTCGCGGCATCGAAATCCTTTCGCCCTTCAGCAAGGACAATGTCGAAGCAGACGCGCGCGCGTTCGCGGCTTTCATGCGTCACTTGCGGGAAATCGACGGCCGCGATCACACGGTCATCATGGTCCAGGTAGAAAATGAAATTGGAATGATTCCCGACTCGCGTGATCGCAGCGCGGTAGCGGAGAAGCTCTTTAAGGATTCCGTACCGGCCGAGTTGATGATCTACCTCGGACAACATAAAGAGACCCTGGTTCCTGACTTTCGAGCTCAGTGGGCCGCCAACGGATTCAAGACGCGCGGTTCCTGGGAAGACATTTTCGGCCCCGGAGCTAAGACTGATGAGCTTTTCATGGCCTGGTACTTCGCGCGTTATACCAATCGCGTGGCCCAGGCCGGCGCGAGCGAATACAGGTTGCCGATGTTTGTAAATGCAGCTCTCATTCGCCCCGGCTATCAGCCCGGCCAGTATCCCAGCGCCGGGCCCTTGCCGCACTTGATGGACATCTGGCGGGCCGGCGCGCCACAAATTGATTTTCTTGCGCCGGACATCTACTTCACAAATTTCGCCGCATGGGCGCGCAGATATCAACAGACCGGAAACGCGGTGTTCATTCCCGAAGCGCAGCCGAATCCGGTGAGCGCCATCAACGCGATGTGGACAGTGAGTCAACTCGACGCCATCGGTTTCAGCCCCTTCGCAATTGAGTCACTGGACGAGCCGGTGAGTAAGCTCATCACCGGCAGTTATGAAGTGTTGAAGCAACTGTCGCCGTTGATCCTGGAACATCAGGGAAAACATGAAATGGTTGGTTTTCTGCCGGAAGGCCCGGAACAGCGACAGCCGTTGAAGGTTCGCTTGGGCGGTTACTCGATGAATGTTGTTTATCCACCGCTGGCCACGGGACCCGGCTCACCAACTGCTGATGTAGTTGCAGGTGGGTTCGTCATCATGATCGAACCAGATGAATTTGTCTTTGCCGGCACCGGCATAACCATCACGTTTGAGACTGAGACGCTAAGTAACGAAACTGTCGGATTACTCTCGGTCCAGGAAGGAAGATATGTAAACGGGACCTGGACCGGCGGCCGCTGGCTGAACGGTGACCAGACGAATCAGGGCCGGCACGTTCGTCTACCGCCGGGCAGGTTCGATATTCAACGCGTCAAGCTCTACCGGTATCGATGAAGCAAACGAGACGCGGAAAAGTCGATCGATATTTGTGGCTACTGCTGATGATGCTTTCCACGACCAGTTGGGCGTACGCACAGACACGGCGCCAGGAAATCGCGTTCACCATTGACGATTTGCCGCTTAATGGCCCACGGTTCGACCTGGCGCGCCTGCAAAGCATGACCAGGAAAATGTTGGCGGGAATAAAGAGCCACCGGGTTCCGGTAGTGGGTTTCGTAAACGAATCGCTCCTGTATGTTCCCGGCGAAACCGACGCGCGTATTGCGATCCTCAGGTCCTGGGCTGACGCCGGCATCGAACTCGGCAATCACACGTTCGCGCACGTTGGTTTCAAAGACACGCCGCTGGCGGAGTATGAAGACGACTTTGTCCGGGGCGAGACGATTACAAAATCGATCCTGCGGCAGCAGGGCGACAAGCCCAGGTTCTTCCGGCATCCGTTTCTGCAAATGGGTCCGACCCGGGATCAGGAGCAGGCTTTCGAGACTTTCATCGGCGCCCGCGGCTACCGGATTGCGCCGGTGACCATCGACACAATGGATTGGATGTTCCGAGTGGCTTACGTCAACGCGCGCAACCGGAACGACGCCGCCATGATGAGTCAGGTTGCCGACGAGTATCTGAAGTTCGCGGATCTCAAAGTGGAATTCTGCGAGAAGGTGTCCGGCGAATTATTCGGCCATTCGATCAAGCATATTCTGCTGCTTCATGCCAACGAACTTAATGCCGACAACTTTGATCGTCTGGTAAAAGTGTTTGAGAAGCGAGGCTATCGGTTCATCACTCTGAGTGAGGCATTGGGCGATCCCGTTTATCAGTTTCCTGATCAATATAAGGCGACCTCGGACTGGCTGAGTCTTTGGGCTTTCAGCAAGGGAAAGCAATTGCCGGCGCCAACGCCGCCCCAATGGATCCAGCAGGAGTATGCCGAAAGTCTGAAGCCCTCGAGGTGAAGTTGTCATCTGGCCGGTGTGATATGAAACGCGGTTCAATCCAAAGACTGCCTGCCATTCTTGGAGCGACGACGCTGCTGTTGCTCGCGGCCACCGCGGTAAATGCTGAAGATGGTCATCGTCTTTGGCTGCGTTACGATCGTTTGCCGGCGCCGCAGTTGGATCAATATCTTCAACGCGTCACATCGCTGGTCATTCCCGGTGACTCTGCCACGACCGGCATTATCAGAAATGAGTTGAGCCAGGGCTTGCAGGGACTGCTGGGTAAGTCTCTGCCGCTCATAGAGAAGGTTGATCGCAACGGCGCTTTGGTCGTGACTACCGCGAACAGCCCGTTGGCTGCGAGGCTTAATTTGAAACTGCAGCTCGAGGCCGCCGGACCGGAAGCGTTCCGAGTATTAAGTGCCAGACTCGACGGCCACGCAATTACAGTCATCGCTGCCCAGAGTGAAATCGGCTCGCTCTACGGTGCGTATTATTTTCTGCGTCTGCTGCAAACGCTGAAACCGATCGCGCGGCTTAACGTAAGTGAGAAGCCGCGGCTCCAGCTGCGCATGATCGATCACTGGGACAATCTCGACCGCACCATCGAACGCGGGTACGCCGGCCAATCGCTCTGGAATTGGAACGAGTTGCCGGCCGTGATCGATCCCCGCCTGACAGACTATGCGCGCGCTGAAGCATCTATCGGCATCAACGGCATCGTGCTCAACAATGTCAACGCCAACGCCAGGATTCTTACCGCTGATTATCTGCGCAAGGTCGCAGCGATTGCTGAGACGTTCCGGCCGTACGGAATTCGCGTGTATTTATCGCCGCGCTTCTCTGCCCCGATCGAGTTGGACGGACTGCCGACAGCGGACCCGCTCAACCTGCAAGTGGCCCACTGGTGGCAGCAGAAGGCAGACGAAATCTATCACCTGGTTCCCGACTTCGGCGGCTTTCTGGTCAAGGCCAACAGCGAAGGACAGCCGGGGCCAGGAACCTACAATCGCAGTCACGCCGAAGGCGCAAACATGCTGGCCGCCGCCCTGGCCCCGCATAAGGGAATCGTCATCTGGCGCGCGTTTGTCTATGACTACAAGCCTGGCTATGACCGCGCGGGCGCGGCTTATGCCGAGCTGCAACGTTTCGACGGACAATTTGCCGCCAACGTCTTGCTGCAAGTTAAGAATGGGCCGATAGACTTTCAACCGCGCGAGCCCTTTCATCCGCTGTTCGGCGCCATGCCGAAGACTCAGGTAATTCCCGAATGTCAGATCACTCAGGAGTATCTCGGCTGGTCGAATCATCTGGTTTTTCTCGCCCCGATGTGGCGCGAGTTTCTCGAATCAGATACTTATGCGAAAGGGCCAGGCTCAACGGTTACCAAAATGGCCGATGGCAGTCTGTTCCGGCAAAAGCTCACCGGAATTGCCGGCGTGGCCAATACCGGCACTGATCGCAACTGGACCGGTCATGATTTTCTGCAGGCGAACTGGTATGCCTTCGGGCGTTTGGCCTGGAACCCGGACCTTTCATCCGCGCAGATTGCCAGCGAGTGGATTGCCATGACATGGACGCATGAGGCAAAGGCCAGTCAGACAATCGCGCGTATGATGCTCGAGTCGCACGAAGCAGTCGTGGATTACATGACACCGCTCGGGTTACATCATCTGTTTTGGGGCGGCCATCACTACGGTCCGGCGCCATGGTGGAACAAAGAAAAGCGCGAAGACTGGAACCCCGTCTATTTCCATAAAGCCGACTCGAACGGCATCGGTTTCGATCGCACCGCGACGGGTAGCAATACCATCTCGCAATATCACACTGCCGCGCGTGAGCGTTTCGAAAAACTCAACTCAGAAAAGTTTTTGCTCTGGTTTCATCACCTGCCCTGGGACTATCGGACGCGATCGGGGCGGACGCTTTGGGATGAGATGGCTCTGCATTATCAACGCGGTGTGGATTGGGTCAGAGCCACACGCAAGATTTGGGATTCGCTGAAAGGCGTCATAGATGACGAACGTCATGAGGCGGTGCGAAAGAAACTCGCCATCCAGGAGCACGACGCGATTGCCTGGAGAGATGCATGCCTCCTTTATTTTCAGACATTCTCGAAACGACCGCTGCCGGCGGGAGTGGAGAAGCCGGTGAAGACGTTAGAAGAGTACAAAGCGAAAAGCCTTTTGGATCGATAGTTAGTGTCAGAAGCCCGCGCGTAAGCAAGGGCTTGATTACTCAACCAGGGCCTGTCATAGGGAAAGATGCCCTCCCTGACGGTCGGGCTTCTGACAGGGTTTGCCAATGAAGATCACCGACATCAAAGCCACCACCGTGACCGTCCCGCTTGAGGCGCCTTTGCGTCATGCGAACGGCTGTCACTGGGGTCGCTTTGTGCGGACGATCGTTGAAGTCGAAACCGACGAAGGGTTGGTCGGCCTCGGTGAGATGGGCGGCGGCGGAGAGTCGGCCGAAGCCGCGGTTCGAGCGATGAAGTCTTATCTGGTAGGGCGCGATCCGGCGCGGCTCGAAGAGATGCGCTTCTTAATCGCCAATCCGACCGCGTCGCTCTACAACAATCGGACGCAGATTCTCGCGGCGCTTGAGTTTGCCTGTCTGGACGTCATGGGTCAGAAGTGGGGGGTGTCTGTCTCTGAAATTCTCGGCGGACGTCTGCGTGACCGGGTTCCCTTCGCATCGTACCTTTTCTTTCGTTATGCGAATCCTGACGGCGCCGGCGAAGTTCGTACAGTCGATCAACTTGTCAGTTACGCGAAAGCCCTGAAAGCGCAATGCGGTTTTACTTCTCACAAATTAAAGGCCGGCGTGTTTGCGCCTGAGCACGAGCTGGAATGTTATCGCGCGTTGGCGAAGGCGCTGGAAGGAGATCGCTTTCGTTTCGATCCCAACGCGGTTTGGTCGACCGAAACCGCGATCTGGTTCGGCCAACAGATCGAAGATATTCGCAATGACTATCTGGAGGATCCCGTTTTTGGCCTGAACGGCATGCGCCGGGTGCGCGAGCAGGTGCGCATCCCGCTGGCCACCAACACGGTGGTCGTCAACTTCGAGCAACTGTCGGCCAACGTTCTGGACACGGCCGTAGATGTAATCCTGCTCGACACAACTTTTTGGGGCGGCCTCAGGCCGTGCGTGAAAGCGGCCGGAGTCTGCGAGACTTTTCAGCTGGGCGTGGCGGTTCATTCTTCGGGAGAGTTGGGGATTCAACTCGCGACCATGCTCCACCTGGGCGCGGTGCTCCCGAATTTATCGTTTGCGGCGGATGCGCATTATCACCATCTGAGCGACGACATTATTCAGGGCGGGAAGTTCAAATATGAAAACGGAAGCATCGCCGTGCCGGAGGGCCCGGGCCTCGGCGTGCAACTCGATCGAGACAAGCTGGCCCAATATGCGGAGTTGTACCAGCGTCTGGGATCGTATCCCTACGATCAGGATCCGCTGCGGCCGGGGTGGACGCCGATAATTCCGAACGATCGTTGGGCCGATCCGAACGATGCGACACAACCTAAGCTTTGATCTGCTGCGAGAAAGGGGCCGGGGGGGATGATTAGCTTGACAGAAAATCACGTGGCGCCGGGCGAGGTGCTCAGCGACATTGCCGAGTTGCGGCAGCAGGTGCAGTTCGTCGTCGGCGCCACGCCGGTGATCGACGTACACACACACTTGTTCCCGCCTGAATTTGGGAATCTGTTTCTGCAGGGCATCGACGATCTGCTCAATTACCACTACCTCATTGCCGAATTTTTTCGTTCGACCACGCTGTCACACACAGAGTTTTGGAAGCTGAATAAAATCGAGAGAGCTGATCTCGTCTGGCAGACGATGTTCGTCGCGAACGCGCCGCTTTCGGAAGCCGCGTGCGGCATTGTGTCAATTCTCGAAGCCTTCGGTCTTGATTCGAAGGCAAAGGACCTGGGCGAGGCGCGCGCGTTTTTCAGCAGGCAGAAACCCTGCGCGCACTTTGATCAAGTCCTGACGATGGCCAAAGTCAGCGACATCGTCATGACTAACGACCCATTCAATGAGCGCGAGATGAATCTTTGGAATAGTAAGAAAGTTCTGGACGGACGATTTCATGCGTCGCTGCGACTTGACCGAATGGTGAACGAATGGCCGGAAGCGATCTCGACGCCGGCGCTAAGGGACTTCGCGATCGACGCCAATTTGAGCGAACGATCGATAGCCGAATTACGACGTTTTCTGGATGAATGGATTGAGCGCCTCAAGCCGCTTTACATGGGCCTCTCGCTCCCGCCTGATTTCCAATTTCCGCATGACGACGTTCGTGACCGTTTGCTGCGTGAAGTGATCCTGCCGTCGGCGCGCGCGCATGCGCTGCCGGTGGCCCTGATGCTGGGCGTGCGTCGCGGGGTGAATCCGGCGCTGAGAGCAGCCGGCGACGGTCTTGGTCGCGCCGACGTAATTGCGCTGGAAAGAATGTGCGACGAGCATCCCGAGGTGCGTTTCCTGGCGACTGTTCTGTCGCGCGAAAACCAGCACGAGTTGTGTGTGACCGCGCGCAAATTCAACAACCTGATGCCCTTCGGGTGCTGGTGGTTCGTCAACAATTCTTCGATTGTTGCTGAGATCACCCGCGAGCGTCTGGAAATGCTGGGGCCGACTTTTATCCCGCAACACTCCGACGCGTGCGTACTCGAACACTTGATTAGCAAGTGGGCCCAGGCGCGGAGATCGATTGCCGATGCTCTTTGCGAGCGGTACGAGCAATTGATACTGGCCGGCTATGCCTTAACCAACGACGACATTGTTCGTGACGTCAACCGTATGTTCTCAGGAAATTTTCGCGAATGGGTGGGGCTGACCTAGTCCCGCGTGCGGACCAGTACCATCTTGATCCCATCCGCTCGCGCGGACGGTACAGACCTGTAGCTGCGCTGATTCGTCTTCAGATATGAAGAGTCGGTTTCCGAAACATCAATCAAAGGAAGCGCCGCGCTATCTCAATCGCAACCTGTCGCCTGACAAGCGCGTCAAGGATCTTCTCTCGCGCATGACGCTCGAGGAAAAGGCCGCGCAGATGATGTGCGTGTGGCAGCAGAAAGCCGACACCCTGGTTGATAGTGAAGGCAAATTTGATCTGCGAAAGGCGCGCCGGGCTTTCAAAAAAGGTCTGGGAATCGGCCAGGTCGGGCGCCCCAGTGACGCCGCCGGCGGCCGGAATGCGCGCGCGACGGCAGAGCTCACCAACGAAATTCAAAAGTTCTTTATGGCGGAGGGCCGGCTCGGCATTCCGGTAATCTTTCACGAAGAGTGTCTGCATGGTCAGGCGGCAATCGACTCAACCAGCTTCCCGCAGCCAATTGGAATCGCGGCCACCTTCGATCCTGAACTGGTGGAGCAGCTCTTTACGATGACTGCTGCGGAGGCCCGCGTGCGTGGCACTCATCAAGCATTGACCCCGGTCGTTGACGTGGCGCGAGATCCGCGTTGGGGCCGCGTCGAAGAAACTTACGGGGAAGATCCTTATCTGGTTTCACGCATGGGCATCGCGGCGGTGCGTGGCTTTCAGGGAGATGCTTCGTTCAAAGACAAGCGGCGCGTAATTGCGACGCTGAAACATTTCGTTGCGCACGGCCAGCCCGAGTCGGGGATGAACTGCGCGCCCGCTAATGTTTCGCTGCGCGTTTTGCGCGAGACATTTCTCTTCACTTTTAAAGAAGCCATCAAGAAAGCGAAAGCCATCAGCGTCATGGCTGCTTACAACGAAGTGGACGGCGTGCCCGCGCACGCAAATCGCTGGCTGCTGCGCGAAGTGCTGCGCGATGAATGGGGCTTTAAAGGCTTCGTCGTTTCCGATTATTACTCGATCTGGGAATTGCATTATCGCCCTGAGACTCATGGCCATTTCGTTGCCGCTGACAAACGAGAGGCATGCCGTCTCTCGGTAGAAGCCGGCGTCAACATCGAACTGCCCGAACCCGATTGTTATCTGCATCTGGTCGAGTTGGTGCGCAAACGCAAGTTAAAAGAGAAGCAACTCGACGAACTGGTTGCGCCGATGCTGTTTTGGAAATTCCAGCTCGGACTGTTTGATGATCCTTACGTCGACCCGCGCGAGGCGGAACGCATCGTCGGATGCGATGAAAATCGCAAACTGGCTTTGGCGGCCGCGCGCGAAACCATCACGCTGCTGAAAAATGAAAACGAACTCGCGCCGCTTAATCTCGGCAAAATCAAAACAATTGCGGTGATTGGCCCGAACGCCAACCGGCCCTTACTGGGCGGGTACAGCGGCATTCCCAAACATCAGGTCACCGTGCTGGACGGCATTAAAGCGAAAGCCGGCAAAAGAGTGAAGGTGCTTTACAGCGAGGGGTGCAAGATCACGATTGGCGGCGCCTGGCACATCGACGAAGTGCTGCCCAGCGAGCCCGCGGAGGATCGAAAACAGATTGCCGAAGCGCTGAGGGTGGCGAAGCGGGCCGACGTGATTGTGCTGGCGATTGGCGACAATGAACAAACCTCGCGCGAGGCCTGGAACCTGAATCATATGGGTGATCGACCGGCGCTCGAGCTCGTCGGCCGGCAGGAAGAACTGGTGCAGGCGATGGTCCGCACCGGCAAGCCCGTCATCGTTTTTCTTTTCAATGGACGGCCGATCTCAATTAACCAAATCACCGATAAAGTCCCGGTCATTTTTGAATGCTGGTATCTCGGCCAGGAAGCCGGCCACGCGGTCGCCGACGTGCTATTCGGTGATCATAATCCCGGCGGCAAATTGCCGATTACGATTCCGCGTTCAGCCGGACACCTGCCGGCTTTTTATAACTACAAGCCTTCAGCGCGGCGCGGGTATCTTTTTGATGACGTCTCACCTCTCTACGCCTTTGGTTATGGATTGAGCTACACAACTTTTGCTCTTACCAACGTCCGGCTCGAAAAGAAGAAGATCAAGCGCCACGGCTCGACACGCGTGCTGGTGGATGTCACGAACACCGGCAAGCGCCCGGGGTCTGAAGTTGTGCAAATGTATATTCGCGACCTGGTGAGTTCAGTGACGCGGCCAATCAAAGAGCTGAAAGGATTCAAGAAGGTCTGGCTGGAGCCGGATGAGACGAAGACGGTGGCGATTGAGATCACAGCCGCATCGCTGGCTTTCTACGATATCAACATGAATTACGTAGTCGAGCCCGGCGATTTCGCGATCATGGTCGGCAATTCTTCGCGTGATGAAGATTTGCAGAAGGTAATCCTGAGGGTGACGTGACGTCAGCGCCACCTGAGTGAGCAGGTGGGACAAGGGCGGCCGCTTGAACCAACCGGCCACGCAGCTGGTACTGAATCGGTGCCGACAAGACTGAAAATAAATGCCCGAGCAACAAAAGCTTAGCTTCCTCGAGAAGGCCGGCTACAGCGCCGCAGATGCCGCCGCGAACTTCGTCTTCATGACGATGATCCTGTTCCAGGCGAACTTTTATACAGACGTCTTCGGCATCACGGCGGGAGCGGCTGCAACCATCCTGATGGCGGCCCGACTTTGGGATGCGTTCGCCGATCCGATCGTGGGAGTGCTGGCCGATCGCACCAACACGCGTTGGGGAAAGTTTCGACCCTGGGTTCTGCTCACCGCGTTGCCCTGGGCCATTGTCATGGTGCTCGCCTACACCACGCCCAAAGGCTGGAGCATGAATGCGATGATCGTTTACGCCGCGATCACGAACGTGCTCCTCATGACGATCTATTCGATGAATAACATGCCTTATGCGGCCCTGGGCGGCGTGATGACCGGCGATGTAGATGAACGCGCGAGGCTCAATTCGTTTCGCTTCGTGGCCGTCAATATCGCCCAGTTCATCGTGGGCGGACTGACTTTGCCACTGGTGGCGAAATTTGCGTCAGGCCATGACCGGCAATACGGTTGGCAGATGACGATGACGATCTGGGCGGTGCTCTGCCTGGTGCTCTTCGTAATCACGTTCGTGACGACGAAGGAACGCATTCAGCCGCCACCAAACCAGATGTCATCAGCCAGGCAGGACTTCGCCGACCTGTTGAAGAACAGTCCGTGGCTCGTGATGGCGATCATGACTCTGTTTCATTTCGCCATCCTGTCCTTCCGCGGGGCGGCGCTCTACAACTATTACCACCAGTATGCCGACAAGGCCGCACTTTACGACTGGGTGCACCGTCTCGGTTTGACAGCGCCGGCACTTCAGCCTGGAGTCGCGCCGCCAGGCGGGTTGCTGGAACTGTTGGGTTATGTCGTTCACGCTGACAAGACAAATCTGGCGAACTCGAACGTGGCGGATGTGGCGAACAGCCTCATCAATATGATCGGCACGGGCACAACCATCATCGTCATTCTGCTCTCGCCCCCGCTGGCGCGGCGGTTCGGGAAGAAAGCCGTGGCCGTCGTGGGCTTTGGATTGGCAAGCATCGGTTCGTTCTCATTTTATTTGTTATCGCCCCTGAACGTGTGGGGAATGGTGACGCTGACGATCATAATTGCCATCGTCTACGCTCCGACTATTCCGCTCGTTTGGGCGATGTTCGCAGACGTGGCTGACTATTCGGAGTGGAAAACCGGACGCCGGTTCACCGGAATAGTGTTCGCGACAATTGGGTTTGCGTTGAAGGCGGGTCTGGCCCTGGGTTCTTCCTCGTTCTTATGGATCATGGCCGGATTCTTTGTTTATGACACGAAGAACCCTTCCGCGCCGCAGAGTGTTCAGGGCTATCGGTTTTGCGCCGGGATCATTGTGGGATCGCTGTTCGCAATCTGTACCGTGCTGCTCGGCCTGTACAAACTCAATAAAGGAACGACTATTCAGATGGCCGATGAATTGGCCGAGCGGCGCAAGTCTTTCGGAATGCTCGCCCCGGCTGAAGGTGGTTCAGCGTGAATGGCATTAACATCATGCGCACACAAACATTCGCAAGAGTCAGTTTGATCGCGATCCTGGTGGTCTTTCCGGCGGTGTTCGCGAGCAGCATCGGTTCGCCGCCGGGCCTGTACAGCCAACAACCAGCCCTTAAGGATGTTTTCAAAAACGATTTCCTGATCGGCGCGGCGCTCAACTCAGCCCAGTTTGATGAAAAAGACGCGCGCGGCGGACCCCTCATCAAGACTCAATTCAATTCGATTACCCCGGAGAATATCTTGAAGTGGGCGTCGGTTCACCCGCTGCCGGAGAGGTACGACTTTGCCGGGCCGGACGAATATGTCGCCTTCGGCGAAAAGCATCACATGTTCATCATCGGGCACACTTTGATTTGGCACAATCAAACGCCGGGCTCGGTGTTCATCGATTCGCAGCACCGTCCCGTTGATCGTGAGACCCTGCTGACCCGGATGCGCGATCACATTCATACTGTCGTCGGCCGTTACAAGGGGCGCATCAAGGGATGGGACGTCGTGAACGAAGCACTTAATGAAGACGGCACGTTGCGGCAGTCGCTCTGGCTGAAGATCATCGGCGAAGATTACCTTATCAAGGCATTTCAATTTGCCCACGAGGCCGACCCTAAGGCCCAGTTGTATTACAACGACTATTCGCTCGAGAACGAACCGAAGCGCAACGGTGCGATTCAGTTAATCAAGAAATTAAAGGCGGCCGGAATTCCGATCCATGCAGTCGGGCTGCAGGGACACGACAAGCTCGACTGGCCTACCGCTGAACAACAGGATGCCACCATCGCCGCTTTCGCCGCTCTGGGAATCAAGGTGAATATCACAGAGCTGGACATTGACGTCTTGCCGCGAATAAACCGCAGTCAGACCGCTGAGGTTTCGATGACTGCTGAGCTGCGAGCGAGCTTGAACCCGTATGCGAATGGTCTGCCGGAAAACGTGCAGCAGGCGCTGGCGAAACGGTACGCAGATTTATTTCGCGTTTTCCTGAAGCATCGTGACGTGATCGATCGCGTCACATTCTGGGGAGTAACCGACGGCGACTCATGGTTGAATGATTGGCCGGTGAAAGGCCGCAGCAGTTATCCTTTGCTGTTTGATCGAGCGGGCCGGCCAAAGCCGGCGTTTGCTGCCGTTATTGCCATTGAGCGATGAACGAAAGTGAGATTAATAGATGACTCAGAACAGTTATACACCTCGTCCCGAACACAAATTCACTTTCGGCCTTTGGACGGTCGGGAATCGGGGACGTGATCCATTCGGCGATGCCACGCGCGCGAGTCTTAGTCCGATCAAGATCGTCCGGGAGTTGAGCCGGCTGGGCGCTTATGGCGTAAATCTTCACGACAACGATCTCGTCCCCATCGATGCGACGGCTGCGGACCGTGACGCAACGGTGCGCGAATTCAAGCACGCGCTCAACGAGACCGGCATGAAGGTGCCGATGGCCACGACCAATCTTTTCTACGATCCGGTCTTCAAGGATGGCGCCTTTACCTCAAGCGATGCGCGTGTGCGGCTTTATGCGTTGCAGAAGACGATGCGCTCGATGGATCTTGGCGCCGAACTTGGAGCTAAGATTTACGTCTTCTGGGGCGGGCGCGAGGGAGCAGAAGTTGATGCCGCGAAAGATCCGCGGGACGCTTTGAAGTGGAACCGCGAAGCTTTGAATTTTCTTTGCGAGTACTCAATCGACCAGGGTTACGAATACAAGTTCGCGCTCGAAGCCAAACCGAACGAGCCGCGCGGCGACATCTATCTGCCGACGACCGGCGCCATGCTCGGTTTCATCGCTACGCTCGATCATCCTGAGATGGTCGGGGTAAATCCCGAGGTGGGTCACGAACAAATGTCGGGCTTGAACTTCTATCATGTCGTGGCCCAGGCGATTGAAGCCGGCAAGCTCTTTCACATCGACCTCAACGATCAGAAAGGCCCGCGCTTCGATCAGGACCTGCGCTTCGGTTCGGAGTCGATCAAGAACCTTTTCTTTCTGGTTAAGCTGCTGGAAGAATCCTACGAAGGGCCACGCCATTTCGATGCGCATTCGTATCGCAGCGAGGATGAAGCCGGGGTGTGGGAATTTGCGGCGGGCTGTATGCGAAATTATTTGATTCTCAAAGAGAAGGCCCGACAGTTCAACGAAGACGGGGAAGTCCAGAGTCTGCTCGCCGAAATTCGTGGTGATTCGTCGCCCCAACCACCTGTGTCGATGCCAGCTTACAGTCGTGATCAAGCCGAGAAGATTAAGGCGCTGCCGCTGGATCGAGCAGAGCTGGCGGCGAAGTCCTTGCCCTATGAGCGCCTCGACCAACTCACCGTCGACATACTCTTCGGTGTCAGGTAAACGTGACGGACAAAATCAAATGGGGTGTTTTGGGCTCAGCCAACATTGCCGTGCAGAAAGTAATCCCGGCGATGCAGCAAAGCGAGCGGTGCGAGGTGACAGCGCTCGCTTCGCGCGATTTGCGAAAGGCGCAACGCTTCGCAAATGAACTTGGCATTCCCAGGGCTTACGGTTCATATGATGAACTACTCGCCGATCCCGACATCGACGCTGTCTACAACCCACTGCCGAACCATCTGCATGTTCCCTGGACGATTAAAGCAGCCGAGGCCGGCAAGCATGTGCTCTGCGAAAAACCAATCGCCTTAACTGCTGAAGAAGCAAGACAGTTGCTGGCCGTGCGCGATCGCACCGGAAAGAAAATAGAAGAGGCTTTCATGGTGCGCACGCATCCGCAGTGGATCAAAGTGCGCGAACTAATTGAGGCAGGACGCATCGGCGAGGTGAGATCGATCGGCGGGCACTTCAGTTACAACAACCCCGATCCTCAGAACATCCGGAACATGGCTGATATCGGCGGCGGCGGCCTGATGGATATCGGCTGTTATTTGATTTTCTTCTCGCGTTTGATCTTTAAAGCCGAACCCGGCCGTGTGATCGGCCTGATTAAGAAGGACGCGGCAACGCGAACTGACGTACTGACTTCAGCTTTGCTGGACTTTCCGCAGGGGCAGGCAGCCTTTACTTGCGGGACTCGCATGACGCCATACCAGCGGATACAGATTGTCGGAACCACAGGACGCATTGAGGTCGAGATTCCGGTCAACACTCCACCAGACCAGCGTTGCAAGATCATGATTGATGATGGCTCGGACCTGTTTGGCGCAGGTGTTGAGACGCTTGAGTTTCAGATTTGCGATCAATACACCGTGCAGGCCGATCACTTTGCGCGCAGCATTCGCGAAGATCAACCGCCAGTCAACCGCCTTGAAGATTCGATCAGGAACATGTCTGTGATCGATGCGATATTTCGTTCGGCAGATTCAGGCGCCTGGGAAGTGCCGGAAGGTTTGACGTAGCTCGATTTGTAGCCGCTCGCGGGAGTAAATGAGAATCGGAATTCTATCGATTTATGTGATGGTGGCTGGCGTTGTTTGGGTCGCGTCAATCCCAGCGCAAACGCCGCCGCCCGACCAGCCGGTTGCGCGCAGCGATCGCAATTCTCAAATCGCGCATGAACAGCTTCTCGCAAAAGCCCGGGCGGGCGGCATCGACGTTTATTTCCTGGGTGATTCAATTACGCGACGCTGGGGCGCCACGGACTATCCGGACTTCTTAGCGAATTGGAAGCAGAACTTTTTTGGATGGAACGCCGCCAATTTCGGTTGGGGAGGTGACACGACCCAGAACATCCTTTGGCGTTTGCAGAACGGTGAGTTGGATAGCGTGAATCCGAAGCTGATCGTGCTCCTGGCCGGCACGAACAACGTGGGCCGCGAGCCCGGCGATGAAGCGAAGGCCGCCGAGATTGCCCGAGGCATTAAGGCCATCGTGACTCTCTGCCGTCAGAAAGCGCCGAAGGCAAAGATCATTTTGATGGCCATCTTTCCGCGCAATGATAATCCGGCGGTGGTCCCGACCATCAATCGCATCAACGAATCTATCGCCAGGCTGGCGGACGGCAAGCGCGTACGTTTTCTGAATATCAACGACCAACTCGCCGACCAGAACGGAATGCTGTTCGCAGGCGTGATGGTGGACAAACTTCACTTGAGCCTGAAGGGCTATCAGATTTGGGCTGATGCGCTGAAACCTTTATTAAGAAAGATACTCGGGCCGCCTGCAGCTTCGGACCATGCTCCGCCGCCGACCGGCGACCCAAGCCGTCAGCAGCCGCAGTAGGAGAAAGCAAAATGAAGCGTCATTTGTTAATCGTTACGTGTATCTGTCTGCTGGTCGCGCTGATGTCAGCGGCGCTGTCGACTGGCACTTCGGGTCAGTCCACCGCCGCTTACAAAGATCCTTCGCTGCCGATCGAGCGACGCGTCGACGATCTGGTCTCGCGCATGACGCTCGAGGAAAAGGTCTCGCAGACGATGAATGGCGCCGCAGCAATTGATAGGTTGGGCGTTCCTGAGTACGAATGGTGGAACGAAGCCCTGCATGGCGTCGCGCGCGCGGGCTATGCGACTGTGTTCCCGCAAGCGATCGGGTTGGCGGCGACGTGGGACACTGAGTTGATGCATCAAGTAGCCGATGTGATTTCAACCGAAGCGCGCGCGAAACATCATGAGTTTGTTCGTCACAATCAACACGCACGCTACGAAGGACTCACGTTCTGGAGTCCTAACATCAATATCTTTCGCGATCCGCGCTGGGGCCGCGGCCAGGAGACTTATGGGGAAGATCCTTATCTCACCGCGCGGCTCGGCGTTGAATTCGTCAAGGGATTGCAGGGTGACGATCCAAACTATTTCAAAGTGATCGCCACGCCGAAGCACTACGCGGTTCACAGCGGGCCTGAACCTGAGCGTCATTCATTCGATGCGAAAGCCGCCGAAAGAGATTTGCGCGAAACCTATCTACCGGCTTTCCGCGCCACGATTGTCGAGGGCAAAGCCTACTCGGTCATGTGCGCCTACAACCGCACGAACACTGAACCGTGCTGCGTGAACAAACGTCTAATGACCGCCATCCTGAGGGGCGAATGGAGGTTTGGCGGCTATGTAGTTTCCGATTGCGGGGCCATCGACGACATCTACAAACGACACAAGTTCCTGGCGACCGAAGGCGAAGCTTCCGCGATGGCCGTGAAAGCCGGAACCGATCTGACCTGCGGGACCGAATATCGCTCGCTGGTGCAAGCGGTCAAAGATGGATTGATTACCGAAGCCGAGATCGACATCGCTGTGAAGCGTCTGATGACTGCGCGCTTTCGCCTCGGAATGTTCGATCCTCCTGATCGAGTAGGCTACGCTCGCATTCCTTTCTCTGAGAACGACACGCCTGCTCATCGTAACCTGGCACTGCAAGCGGCTCGTGAATCAGTGGTGCTCTTAAAGAACGACCAGAACACGCTGCCGCTGAAGAAGGATGTCAAATCAATTGCAGTCATCGGCCCGAACGCTGACGTGCTCGAGGTCCTGCTGGGAAATTACAATGGCACGCCCTCGCAGTTTGTGACTCCACTGGCCGGCATTCGTAATAAGGTGTCGCCCGCAACCAAAGTTCTGTATGCGCAGGGCACTTACAAAATCGGTACGACGGCGATGCCGATTCCGGCCGGCGCCTTTTCGCTGAGCGGTAAAAGTTCGGCGCCCGGATTGAAAGCCGAGTACTTCAACAACCGCGAACTGCAAGGGCAACCGACGCTGGTCAGAACTGATCAGGATGTGAATTTCGATTGGGGAGCCTTTAGCCCTGCCGCGCAACTCACGCCGCAAAATTTTTCGGTTCGATGGACGGGCAAGCTGACGCCGCCCGTATCAGGAAAATACTCTCTCGGTTTTACCGGCAATGGCTGGATTCGAGTCTATCTTGATGGACAGCTGTTCATAGAAGAATTAAAAAACCGGCGGACAAAGAGCGTCACCAAAGAGGTCGATCTTCAGGCCGGACGCGATTACGATCTGCGTTTTGAATATCAGGAAGGCGCGAATCCCTACGGCGCCGCGCATCTGGTCTGGTCGCCCCCCAACGGTGAACAATCGCTGCGCGACGAAGCCATCGCGAAAGCCAGGCAGGCAGACGTCGTGGTCGTGGCGCTCGGTCTGTCGCCGCTGGTCGAAGGCGAAGAGATGGAAGTTCCCTTCCCCGGTTTTCGCGGCGGCGATCGCACGGACATCGGCTTGCCAAAAGCTCAGGAGCAACTGCTCGAAGATCTCACTTCACTGGGAAAACCGGTCGTACTTTTGCTCATGAACGGCAGCGCGCTGGGAGTCGCCTGGGCCAAAGATCATGTTCCCGCAATTGTCGATGCCTGGTATCCGGGTGAAGAGGGAGGAACGGCTATCGCTGAGGTCTTGTTCGGAGATTACAATCCAGCGGGACGCCTACCGGTGACATTCTACAATTCGGCTGATGACTTGCCGCCCTTTACCGACTACAGCATGCAAGGTCGCACCTATCGCTATTTCAAAGGCGAGGCTTTGTTTCCCTTCGGCTTTGGTTTGAGCTACACGAAATTCAAATACGACAGCCTGAAGTTAAGCGCAAATCGAATTCCCGCCGGCGAAAGTCTCACGGTTGAAGCTGACGTTACCAACGTCGCCAATCGCGCGGGCGATGAGGTTGCACAGTTGTACGTCACGCACAAAGGCGCATCTGTTCCGGTGCCGATTCGTTCGTTAAGCGGATTCAAACGGGTGACCTTGAAACCCGGCGAGAAAAAGCATCTCAGCTTCACGCTTACCCCTGAGCAGATGTCAATAATCACCGACGACGGTAAGCGCGTCGTTGAACCGGGTGAATTTGAATTGACCATTGGCGGCGGACAAGCAACCGCCGCCACAGTTGTCGGGGGACGATTCGCTGTTAGGGGAAATGCTAAGGCGATTCCGTGGACCGCAAAGCAGTAGCAGCGGACCTGATGACGCCGGTGGCTAAAGAGCCAGCTTGAAATGAGCTACGCTCCTTTCGATCTCGAAGGAAAAGTTGCCGTCGTTATTGGCGGTACGTCCGGCATCGGACGGGCGATAGCCCATGGCTTGGCGGAAGCCGGCGCGGATGTGGTGTCAACCTCGCGCAGCCGGCAGCAAGTCGAAGCAACGGCGAACGAGATCAAGCAGCGAGGCCGGCGCACGCTGACAATTACTTCAGACGTAGCCAAGCGCGAGTCTCTCGAAGCGCTGTGCAATCAAACAATCGCGGCCTGGGGACACGTAGACATTCTGGTTAACTGCGCCGGGCGCACGAGACGCGCACCTACCATCGATTTTCCTGAAGCTGATTGGGCTGACATCCTGGACACGAACCTGACGGGTACGTTGCGGGCATGCCAGGTGTTTGGCGCCCATATGTTGGCACGTGGTTACGGGCGAGTCATAAACATCGCGTCGGCTTCCACCTTTGTAGCATTTCTTGAAGTCGCGGCGTATTCCGCCAGTAAAGCCGCGGTCGGTTCACTCACCAAGTCGCTCGCCGTTGAGTGGGCGCCGCACGGTGTAACGGTCAACGCTATCGCGCCCGGCATTTTTCGCACACCCCTGAATCAGAACCTGCTGGACGAGACGGAGCGGGGTCGTGAATTGCTGATACGAACGCCGATGAAGAGATTCGGGCGGGTTGAAGAGTTGGCAGGCGCAGCGGTTTTTCTCGCCTCAGATGCCGCGAGCTTTGTCACGGGCGAGATCCTCGTCGTCGATGGAGGCTTTCTCGCCAGTGGCGTCAACCAGTGATTACTGGATTTGGCGTCGCCACGCCTGCAATTTGACTTTTGGCCTGCCTGTCACGAGAACCAGTTTCGTGCGATTCAGGCTCCTACGATCTTCGTCTTCTTTCGATGCTGACCGCTACTTGGTTATTGTTCCGCAGGCTATTCGATCTCCTGAATTGCCGGACGGATCGGTTTTCATGTCGTCGGCCTTCGCGTGAATTACGAGCGCAGTGCCGCCATCCGTAAACAACGAAGCCTTGCCATCGCCCAGGTTCACTCGCGAATCGGTAATCGTGATCTTCGCAGTGCCATCCGCCTTTACGGTGAAGTTATTCATGTCGCCCGCGTGCGGCCCCATCGGATTCTTGGTTCCATGTTGCTTGGCATCGGGATTGAAATGAGGACCCGCGGTTGTGAATCCCGGTCCTTCACACTTGGCCATTTGGTGAATGTGAATGCCGTGCACGCCGGGCGGCAGATTCTTGAGATCAAGCATGATGCGCACTCCGCCACCTCCCGGTGAGATTTTCGCGGTGCCGACGTCCTCTCCCTGACCATTCTTGAGTTGCACGGTTACTGTGCTTTGCATACCGGCACTAACCAAGAACAAGCTAATGAGTGCGACTACCGTAATAAGTAATAACCAAACTGATTTCATCGTGAGTCTCCTCCGCATCCTCTAGTTATGATTTCTTTCGTGTACGAGCTGCTTTCTTTGCCGAACGCGATCGCGCTGCCGCCGAACGTTTCCTGGCGGCCTTGTGAGCCTGACGCGACAGCGCCCGCTTAGATCCTGCGCTATGTCCCTCTTTTTTCAAAGCGCGCCTGGCCGCGCGGGAGCGCTTGGCTGATTTCCTTGTGCTCTTCTGCTTGCCTTTCTTAAGATCGCGGGCGGCCTGCTTACGTGTTTTCTTTGAACCTTTCTTGGGTGGCTTTAAGTCCACGCCGGCGCGGCGCGCCTTTGAGAGACCAATCGCAATGGCCTGTTTCGTCGAACGCGCACCGTGCTTGCCTTCGCGTACGTGTTCAATCTCTTCGCGGACAAATTCACCCGCCTGGGTGCTGGGCGCTTTACCTTCTTTCTTATCCTGTTTGGCCCTCTCGAGCGTCTCTTTCTCTGGCATCTCTTTATCCTTTAGGCCGCGATCGTCAAGCCGCGCACGGCGCTGATCCTAACACTCCCCTTGTTTGGTTGATAGATTATCCTGGGTAACATGGGAAGCTCTTCATGCGTAATCATCGGCAGCCGGCCCAAATCGATTCTCACGTTCAGGGCAGCGGCAAACGCGACAAACTGTTGCTTCGCCTCATCAGCCGTTTTGTCGAGCGAAGAGACGTACAAGAAGTCAGTCTTATTTAAGGCCGCGCGCGCCGAGGGCTTGATTTTCCCGCCTTCTGCGCGCGCACACATGATTGTGAGGTCGGCGCTGACATATTCGAGAAAGCTGTTTCCTTCCACGATTACACCCTCCGCTTCGACGCGACTCAGTGCTTCTGAAATCCCCCGTTCCACCTGACCATCTTTAACAATCACCCAATGGACGTTGGAGGCACCAGCTTCCCAGAAACGTCCGGTGTCTTTTCCAAATTGATAATTGGCTGCATAGCCCGAGCGGACTACCGGCTCGTCACGCAGCAAATCGCTTACACAACAGCTATGCGGATCGCGACCACAGGAACGATAGTGACCGCGGGTGAGTTTTATCGCTTCCCAACCCGGCAGTCGCCGCAACAATTCGCAAACCAACGTGGTCTTGCCCACGTTCGATGAAAAGCCGCTCACGGCGACGATTTTGGGAAGGCGCTTCATGGTTCAAGCTTCAAAACGAAAAGATCGCGGCAAACTCAGAGCGAATATTGTGGGTCGTGTAACTCGGGATGCCACGAAACAGCGGCAACGTTCCACTGTGAAAATCAGACCGCGTCCGGTAATAGCCCTGCTCGTAGGCAAAAGTGATCCACTGATTCCATTTGTATTGGATATTGCCTGAGAAGAGATCGCTGCGTCCGCCGCGCGCGCCAAAGCGTCGCGCGTCCCGAGCCAGCGCCTGATCGCCGCCGTAATAAAGAAACGCGGACCACCCGGCGTTGCGACCGTTCGGATCGGCATTGAAGATTCGCGAGAGCGGAAAACCTATTTGGATAAAACCTCCCTGCGCGCGCACGGGTCGCTGCGGCGCGACCACCGACACTCCATTCAACAAGCCGAAGACGACGGTCGAGGCGCCGTCGATGGAAGTAGCTGTGGCGATGCCTGTCAGTCCGCCAGTGTCATTGAAATTTGATAGTAGTTGGCCAGCCAGAAAGAAGCGAAGATCGGAACCGCCGTAGTATTTCCCCACGACCGTGATGAAATGCGTTGGGAATTGGAACTCGGCCGAGTAACCATTGCTCTTACTGCTCACGTCTGCGCCGCTCGGGAACGCGGCCTTGAAACTGGCGGGTACTCCGGCCGCAGTCACAATCGCGGTACGCTTCGCATGCTCAAAACTGAAAATGATTTCCGCCGGGGCCACGTTCTCGGCTTTATCGAGTTGCCAATGTAGTACCGCGCGACCCTGAATCCCGGGTTGCTGTGAATCCGTTCCCTGTCGTTCGCCGAACGCGAGCTGATTCGCGACGTCCGTGGGAAGATTCCCGAATGCCGGCAGGACAATTGCGAATTCGGGACTGAAGCGGAAATCTCGCGATCCGCCAAATTTGTGGTTTAGACCAAATCGTACTTGAGGGACGCGCGTGTAAGCAGCACCAAACCCGATGCCGCCAAAGTTCGTGTTCTCAATCATGTTGGGCATCGTCGAAGAGACAAACGGCGACCAGTCCTGACCGAACAAGACAAAGGCGCTGTTGTTGTCGTTGAAGCGGCGATCGATGCGCACCCAGGCAAGCCGCAGCGACGGCTGACCCGAACGGATCGCCGTTATGTTCCGGTTGGCAACGCGAGTGAAGTCGCCTTCGAAGTCGAATTCAAGCTTGCCGGTGATCGTGGTCCGGGGTGCTGGATCAAGCCACTCGAAATTTGTCCCCAGACGCAGGGCGCGCGCGCGCAGGTGAAACTCCGGCGAACTGTTTGGCCCCGTGTCCGAGGCTAAGAGCGGCAGTGGAAAGTCGGTTCCCTGCGGTGATGACGTGTCATGAATAATGCTGGCCTTAAAAAAGCCGTAAAGCTTTAGGCGCGCGCCGGTTCCGAGTTTGATATCCGGGATCAGTCCTTCGCGTTTCGGGACCTCGATGCTCAGCAGCCGCGTCGGAAGGACCGCGGCGATCACTTTTGAAGGCGTGTTTTGAGGCGCCGGGGGAGACGGATTAAGTATTGCCGTTTTGTAATCAGCAGTGATGTTCTTCACTGGCGAATTAGGCTTCTCCGCGCGCACCGCCTCAAACTCTGCGGTTGAGATAAGCCCCTTATCGCGCAGCAGGACGGCTAGTCGATCCCGCTGTTCGGCGGCGTTGCCATTTGCAGTGATGGATCGCGCTTCGGCCTCGGTCAAAACACCCTTGGCTTGCAACACGCGCACTAATGGATCGGTAACGGTGTCGGACTGGGCGACGCTCCAGGGTGCTGCTGTGAGCACGAGAATTACGAACACAGCGATACGCAAGTACGCACACATAAGCAGATCCTTTCAACCAAAAAGATCAAGCAGCTCGTTGTTCAGGGGAAAACTTCAGGGGGGTTATGAATCTTCGCGCGCGTCGTGCTCGCGCTCCGATTTTTCATTTGCTCTTTGCCGCTCGCTTGATCGGCGTTTCTCACGTTCATACATCTGACGAGGATCGCGCCCGGTCACAGCGCGATACCAGGCCGGATGATGAGTCCAAGCCCATTTCTCCGTGACCGTGCCGTCGATCATTGAAGGCAGCGTTCCGGGTTGGTGCGACGTGCCTTCGTAGATGTGGATGATAAATCCCGCCAGCATCAGCAGCGCCGAGAGGTCGTGAATCACATAACTTACCGCCACGAACCAACGCGGAGTCGCATCGTCGAACCACATAAACAGCCCCGTTATTAGAAAAAGCACACCACTCAACACGATCAGCCAGAAATAGATCTTCTGTCCGCCGTTAAAAAAGCCGACATCTTCGGGCTCCACGCGATGCTGATGGGTCGTGTACTCCTTAAGGCGTTTAAGCCAGCGCCGATCCGCAGCCGTCCACGCCATCGGCGTAAGCCAGTTCAGAAATTGGAAAAAGAAGAAGACGTCGAACAGCAATCCGAACCAGGGATGGAGCAGCCGCGTTCTCGGTCCGCCACCGAACAGCGGCGTCAGCCAACGATAGAGCCAGGGCGAATAGATAGCGAAGCCGGAAATGAGCGACAAGACAAAAAAGATTGCCACCGACCAATGCAAGATCCGGGTGTACACCGGATGCCGGAGCAACTCGCCGCGGTGCACGATTGTCTCGCCCAGGCGATCTGCTTCGCGCCGCGCGCGCTCATCGAAGTGTTCAATGCTGGTGCTCATCTGGCTCCCCTTTGGAGTGCGCCGGCAAAGCCAAGCGGCGACGGCGCTTTGGATCCATTGTCAACTGCTGCGTCAATTCTCATCATCGCCGTGTGGCTAATCTGCAGACCCTGAAAACCAAA
>JBIOZK010000041.1:0-10368 GCA_044870975.1 Pyrinomonadaceae bacterium | reverse complement strand
GCGGGATCAGAAAGCGACAACAACATGGCAGCTCGCGACCGAATATGTACCAACGCGGCCTTGTTATCGAGATTGCGAGCGTCAAGGATCACGGCTTCAAGCTCCTCCGCAGCCACCCTATGATCGTCTTTTCGAGGGTCCGGCAAATCTTGTCCAACGGCCGTCAAGGTTACGAGCAAGAATGAACAGGCAATCAACAATCGTGGAAGCATCTTGAGCTCCTTTCAAAGCAGGCAGACTGCGTGCACGTAGTCGGGGCCATGCACGCAGCCGCCGCAATTACTTCAAATCAACGGAGAGAAGCTGACCGGGTAGTGGTAAGCCTGGCCTTCGCCGAATTTCCGCCACGGGTTGGTCCGTGACGAAGAGGAGTTTTGGGCGCCACGTTTCGCGTTATAAGCCCTAAACACCTTAACTGACACTTAAACATGATCGCGTCCCCCGCCCCTGTACACACGGCACAGAACCAAAGCGCGACCGGATTGCCGGTCCCGGCAGCGATACAGGCGCCCGCACAAGCCGCAACTGCAGGAATTGAGACGCCCGATTCCTCAAGACAGTTCGTTATGCACGAACCGCCGCCGGCAAGCTCATCCTCAAGGGCACATCCGCACCCCTTTGGAGCAGAAGCGGCCAACTTTGCCAGGTGGTCCTTAGAGACCTTAACCGTATGAACTGTCACGCCCAGTTTCTTCGCGATTTGCAAAAGCTGGCCGCGGTTCACAAAAACCATCCCCTTGCTTCCCTTGTTCTCACTGATGTTTGGATTCGGTTGAATCCTTGCCTGAGTTTGCGTCGTCGCCAGTAGGACGAACAGAACGGCAAACCCACACCAAACGTGATGTCGTTTCATGCGACCTCCTCCTAATTTTTGATTTTTTAGAACGCCACCTTGATCAGGAGCACCCGGGTTCGTCAGCGACGAGACGAGCATAGCCGTGTGGCTAAATCCGGTTGGGGCTGGTCGACGCGGCAATCATAACAGGGCCGTCAAGAGAAAAATTTTTGCAAGGAAATATTATTTGAAATCGAGAATCTTATGTTGATTAATTCCCAAAAATGGCGCGCCGCAAAATCTTATCCGCCGTAAGAAATGCAGGCGGCGAAGGCCGGCCCGAGTCACAACACTCGGCGCCGGCCCTCGTAAGTTGACCCGGGACGGACGCTACGGACAACCGCTGACCGTGTACTGCGGGCCGTCGTCAATAGCCGGATTACCGTTCTGCGATTTGGGCACCGTCACCTTCGCCGTGGCGGTGGTCGTGTTACCCGAACTGTCCGTCACCTGGAAGGTGATTGTGTAAACGCGTCCGTTACCGCCACCCATCCGCTCCGATACCAATTGAACGGACTTGCAGTCGGGTGCGATCACGATGTCGTTCGTCGTGTTGCCGTCACCATCGCCGTTGTTCGGCTCATCACTGCTGACGCTGGCGATAACGACGCTGTTGATGTTGACGCTGGGATCGCAGAGATCACTCGCACTAGCCACGAGATCGGTAAGGTTCACCGTCGTGTACTTATGATTCGGCGGCCATAGCGAAATCAGGTTTGCGTTGAGCGTAATCACGGGTGGCGTAATGTCCTTGACCGTCACCGTAAAGCTGCACGTCGATTGATTACCCGCTGCGTCAGTAGCCGTCGCATGCACTGTCGTCGTGCCCACCGGGAAACTGGAACCCGATGAGATATCGGTGCCCACCGTTGGACTCGAACAGTTGTCGCTGACGCCAACCGAGAATGAGACGTTCGCCGCGCAGGTTCCCGCGACGGCATCAACCGTAATGTCCGCGGGACAACTGATCGTCGGATTCTGCGTGTCGTTAACGGTCACCGTGAAGTCACAAGTCGGACCGGCCGGGCTCGTGCAGTGCACGTTGGTTGTTCCTACGTTGAAGAAAGATCCGGAAGGGGGATCACAGGTAACCGTTCCGCAGGCCTCCTCGCCAGTCGTAGTGAACGTCACGATCGCCCCACATTGGTCCGCGTCATTGTCTTGAGTGATATTCGCCGGACATTCAAGGTGACAAACGACCGGAGCTTCATAGGCGCCGATGTCGGTGCCTTCGCTGCCGCCAGTATTAGCCACGCCGCCATCGTCTACTGTTCGCGGCATCCCGCGCTGGTCAGTAGTCGCGCCGGCCGCCACCCCCGCATCGATTGCCGGACTGCCGGGATTAAGCGCCATTGTTTGGGTTGGGCCGCCATTGTCGGCAAGCGCAGCCAGATTCGGGTTCGCGCCGGTTTGATCGCCGGGTCCGGTGAAGCCGGTCGCTTCTGTAGCCGTGCCGAGGAGATTATGTCCGCTGCTCGTGACCGCGCCGTCGACGTTGGGGCCGGGCACCGGAGCCCCGGTGGTGTCGCCCAAACCATTCGCGGCCGTGTTGCCGGCTACGATTGTATTCTCAATAGTTACCGTGCCCGGCCCGACGCGAATGCCGCCGCCCGTGCCTTCGCCGACCAGCCGTGGTGGTTTGCTGGCTCCGCCCTGATTAACCCCGGTGTTGCCCGCTTGAGCATCGTTGCCGCTGATGGTTGAGTGTTTGATATTCAGCGTAGCGCCGTTGTTGTTGGTGATCGCGCCACCATGGGCAAGGCCACCCTGACCGTGATTTCCACAACCACCGCCGATTTGCCCACCACTACCACCATTACCACCATGCGCCGAGTTAGTTGCAAAAGTCGCGGTGTCGACGATCACGCCGGCGCTGCCACTGAAACCTTTGTCCGCCATAATTGCTCCGCCTCGAGCGGCGCCGCCGTCGCCGGCGCTATGACCCCCAAGGCACGTGTTGCCGAAAGCATTTCCCCCGGTGCCGCCATTCGCAGCCGCGAGATGAAACGTCGAGTTGCTAACCGTAACATTCGCGAAACTGTAAATGCCGCCGCCACTCGCGTCGCCGCCCGGATTCGAGCCATTACCGCCGAATCCTGAACTGCCGCCAGTAGCCACCGTGTTTTCGAAGGTGGTGTGGTTGACTGTGCCCGTACCGCCGGCGACAAACAATCCGCCGCCCTGAGCGGCGCCGCCGAAACCGCCGTTGTCATGAAAATCCGGATCGGCGACGCTGCCGCCATTTCCCCCGGCGGCGTTGCTGTTTTCAATTCGCGATCCGTCAATATTGAGCGTGCCGCCCTCGAAATAGATCGAACCGCCTTTTCCGGATGAGCCGGCCATGTTGTTCGGGCCATCGACGCCGTTTCCGCCAGTTGCAGAATCATTGCTGAAGGTGCTGCCGTTGATGATTACGTTGCCGGTCGAACCGAGACTGGCAAGACCGCCACCCTGCGCATCAAGCGTCAGGTGTTCGTTTAGCACCGTGTCGCCCTTGCCGACAGCGTGACACGATTGGATTATGACGTTGGTCAGCGTCACACTGCCGCCGTTGTTAAGAATGCCACCGCCGGAACGGGGGCTGAGCACTCCTACCACGGGGTTGTTTTGTGATGCAGGGTCGGTGCTCACGCCGCTGGTTCCGTCATCAGCAGCCGTGCCATTCTCAATAGTCAGATCCTGAAAGGTCGCGTTAACGGTGGCGCCGGTAATCTGAAAAGCGCGGTCGCGCATATTGCCGCTGGTCAGCCCGGAAGCATTGATAATGGTCGATGGTCCGCCGCCGAGGATCGTGACCGAGTGCAGCGTCGTGGTGATATCCAGATCGCCCGTCGCCGCAGCGTTCTCCTGGTTCGCATTCGCCAGCGTTAGGTTGTAAGTCGTCGCGGGTTGCAGATTGATAACTATCGCCGTCCCGCCTGGATCGGCATTGGCGTTGATAATCGCGCCTCGCAAACTGCAATCGTTGATCCCACCCGCGCAGGCTGAAGCACTCGGATCATCATCGGTACGATTCACGTTCAGGTTTGTAACGAAGAAAGGATTCGCCGCGACCCGCGCAAAGGCGCGCGGCCGGAGCGAAGCGTTGGATGAACTGGAAGATGCCGATCGGGTGAACTTCAAAGATGCGCCTGTTAACACCACGAGCGCCAATAAAAACCACGTCCCTTTGCTTTTCATTTTCTATCCCCCTGTTTGATTGTGACCGAGTGTCAGGCGACCGTGGTGATATACACTTTTGGCGAGCAGGCGGCAAGAAAATTGGGGCCCAATACTATGGGCGGCAGGATTAATCAGCCAGTGCTTGTCCCCCGCGTACGCCATGATCTTGAGAGAGTTGGCAATCTCGGCTATAAGCTGCTCATCGGTAAAAAACCGAGACGCCTTCACCGAAGAGAGAGAGGATTGACGGATGCTTCGTGTCTTGTGGCAGGAACTAACTTTGGGTCTGCGTGACGCCGATCAATTGGCCCACGTGATCATTCGGCTGTTGGCGGCGACGTTGTTGGGCGGGTTAGTGGGAATCCAGCGCGAGAGCACGCGCAAACCGGCGGGCCTGCGCACACATGTGCTGGTCAGCGTGGCCACCGCAGCTTTCGTCATCGCCTGTGCGAGCAGCATGTCGTCCGATGGTCTGTCTCGGGTAATCCAGGGCATCGTCACCGGCATCGGCTTTATCGGCGCAGGCAACATCCTGAAGCTGAGTCACGAACATGAGATCAAAGGCCTGACCACTGCCGCCAGCGTCTGGATGAGCGCCGCCATCGGCGTAACTACGGGTCTCGGGGCCCTGGGCATAGCCTTAATGATCACTGTCCTAGCGCTCGTCATCCTGTCACTCGCCCGCCTTGAACACAGAATTGAACAGCGCTGGAAGAAAGATGAGCAAACGAAAGGCTCGCCTTAGCGACCGCCATAGAAAGCTATTCGATTGTGATTCTGGTCTGCTCCCAAGCGGAAGCTTTGGAAATGTCATCGGTGACTTTTAATTCAAGCGTGTAAACTCCCGCGGGCAAATCTTTGAGAGCAATTTGGCCGTTGCAAATTATTCGACTGCGATCGGCCGGCGCCGGCGAGATAGTGTTCCACCTCGTGGCCGTCACCTCCCGACCATTCTTGAGAATCCGAGCTTGATAAGAAACTCTGGGTGAGGTTTGACTCTGGTCGGCATTGTAAACAAACGCCATGAAGTCGAGGTTGGCGCCGTGCGCAAACCGATGGTTCACGCTGAATTGAACCTGCGGCGCATTGCCGCTCCCCGCCGCAGTCACACTTTGCAGCCCCAGCAGCAAGCTGCTCACCAATAAGCGCCGCGACCCAACATCGGGAATCTGAATCCACTGTTGAGCCGAACCGACGCGACCGCTTTTGAAATCCCGCGCCGCGACTCGTACCTGATAAAGCCCCGGCGCCAAAGGCTGCCGGCTATTGTAAATAGTCGCTGAGTCATCCGCGGTTCCATTCTTCCCGCGCGCATTGATGTTCAGTCTGGTCTGAAAAGAACCTGCCGGCTTGCCGCGATCGTTCACAATGACGCCGGCCAAATCCACCGTCGCGGTCGGTTCACCTTTGTCAGATTCAAACGACAGCGCCTCATTCGCCAAACGGACCGAGGCGGTGAGGACTGCTCCGTGTTCCGGCGTGTCCAGGTAAACCAACCCCAATGAAGCGGGAATTTCCTGCTTCGGATTCAGGCCCGTCAGTGCTTTTTGCAAATCGGTATGCGCTTTAGCGGGCGTGCTGATTTCAGTTTCGGTTTTGGCGGGCGCGGTCGTGCCCATATTGAAAACACCGCGGGCCAAGCGGACGCTGTATTCAGGGTGATCGATTAGTCGCACGGAAACATTCCGAAAACTCCTGGCGGTTTGCTCCGAGTTAGCGGGCCGCCAGGCCAGCACGTAATACTGCGAAGTCTCATCGAGAATAGTATTCACCCAGCGATCGAAGTAATTCTGATTCCGTAGCGCGCGACCACCGGTATCGCCGGCCAGCGCATTGAGGGCATCCTGCGATGCGGGCCCTTCACGCAGTGACACGCTCTCCAGCCGGTTCTGCCGATCAAACGGCACGTTGTTGGTTGCATCCAGTTGACCCGAAAACAGCCCGCGCGCGTCGATGGTGTAAATCACCATACCGGCCCGCAACGCTGCATCGGTAATCTCTTTCAGTTTCTCGCGCGGGTCAGCACTGCGCGGGCCCGTATCCAACAGAAAGCCGTCCGAGATAAAGAACACCAGCTTGCGACCTGAGTAAGTCGCCGCCGCCCGCATCAAACTCTCAAGCGAGCTGTAAGTATTCAGAATCACTGACGTTGCCTGCATCAAGATCAAGCGCGCGCGACTCTTGATCTGCACTTCGCAAGTCTCGCGGCGATAACGAAGCGGAAAAGCCTCTTGCAGACACCGGTCGATGTAGAACTCAAGCGCTCCCGGATCGTCCTTGCGTTCGAGCGTGAGCGCCATGTACTCGGTCATCGGGGTCTTTGAATCGGTCAGGTCACCCGGTTTGTAAGGATGATGCGTCAACCGCTCAGTCGCCGCGCGCAGTGCGAATCGGCTATCGGTGAACTGTTGCAGGAAGCCCAAATCGCCGCTGCTCGAAGCGATGGCCACCCGATCGTTCTCATTCAACTCGGTATCGATGAATTGCTGCAGCATCTTGCGGGTGCGCTCCAGACTGCTCGGCGCCAGATGAAGATCATCGATGAAAAACACGATAGTTCGCGGACGCTCAATTACCGCCGTTTGATTCGCGTCAGCCGGCGCGGCAGTCATGACATGCATTTGCGCTTCCCGGGAACTACCGGTCTTTACCTGTTCAAAGAAGGAAACCGGCTGCGGTTTGCCGTCGATCAGAAGTTCAAATTGATCGCTCCGCAAACCGCCGACAAAAGTCTTGTTCTTATCAAAGACCATTACATCGGTCTGGACTAATTCCGTGTTGACGCGAATTACCTCTGCACCTTGATCGGGGGTCGGCGTAGGTGTTTGCGCTGCGCCATTGATGCAGCTCAACAGCAGTCCGATTAATGATGAAATGAGTAGTGTTCTTCGGTTCACTTGATAAGTTCGCGGGGAGACGCTGAAAGGATTGGTAGCGGGGGGCGGGATCGAACCGCCGACCTTGGGGTTATGAATCCCTATTCAACCCACGCACCAACAGTATCCTAAGCAAAAACCCAATATATTCATAGGTCGCGGTCGGAAAAGATGCGTGTATGTCCTTTATTAGATATAGGTTTCGGGATGAATCTCGGCAAAATTCCCGAAGAGGCAAATTTGAAAAATGCATAAGCTGACTTGCCCCGGTTCTGCGCGGGTCCGCAGTAGTTGCGGAATGTGGCCGCGGGTCAGGGTTCCTCGTAACTTCGTTACCGTCAGCTACCGGCAATTAATTAAGGTCTTTGCTTCCCATGATCTCCAATGCTCTCTTGATTGGTGCTTCGACCTAAATAGGTTAGCTTTGTTCATTAACGCTTCCATCGAAGCTCTTCATTGTCTTCGGTATTAAAAACCCTGGGGATGAGCTTTGATCGCTTAATATAGACGCAAGTCAACGCCACTAAGGGTAAAATGAATAACGAACAACTGCGAACGCAACTGGAACAATTACACGCGGAACTTCAACAGGCCGACGCCATCGATCCGCAACAACGCGACATTCTGCAGGCACGAGCGAATGATATTGAGGAGTTGCTCAAACAAGAGGAAATCAACCCACATCATTACACCGGTTTGGGCGAACGGCTCAGCGAGGACCTGGCCGAACTTGAAGCTTCGCATCCACAAATCACTCTACTCATGCGTGGGGTGATCGATTCACTGTCCTATCTGGGAATTTGAATTCTGGCGAACCCGGACGGGATCTCAAGGCTGGAATCTCTCTACTCCAAATCTGACCCACTTAGATTTGTTATCCATTACCGCGGTCTCCTGCAGAGAAGCCATGGCATTAATGCAAAGACTCCGAGCATCATGAGGTAAACAATTCCCGAAACAGTATCGCCTGGTCGATCTGCTTCGTCATGTCGCTAATATCTGCGCCATTTTCAATAGCTGCGTATCGAACGTTTTACGTTTAGCAATCACCGCGGCTAGTGGCGTGATGGCGATTTCGCCTTTGAGCAAACCTATCAGGACGCCGTACTGGCCAGCTACTAACTGGTCAACAGCCGCAACTCCAAACCGTGTGGCTAATAATCGATCAAAGGCCCCCGGCGCGCCGCCGCGTTGCACATGGCCCAACTTGGTAACTCGCAGTTCAAAACCCAGCCGTTCATGGTGCTCTTGAAAATATTTAGAAAGATGCTCCGCGTTGAAGTGAGCGCCTTCAGCTACCACGGCAATCGCGTGACGCTTTCCTCTGTCATAAGCCTTTCTGAATTCAGAAGCGATCTGTTCGGGTGTTAACTCAGATTCAGGGAGAACGACGACTTCCGCCCCACCCGTGATCCCAGCGATCAAAGCCAGGTAGCCACACTTCCGGCCCATCACTTCGATCAGGAAGGCGCGTCGATGAGAAGATGCGGTTACCTTCAAACGATCGATCGATTCGAGTGCGACGTTGAGAGCTGTGTCAACTCCGATACTCATCTCAGTTCCACACAGATCGTTATCAATCGTCGAGGCAATCCCGACAAGAGGGAAACCCGATTTCGATAGAGCATTCGCTCCTGTTTGAGAGCCGTCACCACCAATCACTACCAGAGCATCAATCTTCTTCTCATGTAGCTGTGTTAGCGCCTGGTTTCGACCTGATTCAGTCTTGAACTCCTCACAACGACCGCTGCCGAGCATCGTGCCGCCAAGCTGGATGATTCCGCCCACATCGCGCACGCCAAGTGGCACGAAGTCTCCGTTGATTAATCCGCCGTACCCACAGCGAATGCCGAAGACTTCAAATCCGCTGTCGATACCCGTACGAACGACGGCGCGAATCGCCGCGTTCATCCCCGGCGCATCACCACCACTCGTTAATACTGCGATTCTCTTCATGTCAGGTTCGTAAATCTTCAAGCGTTTGATGAGGAGTCGAACCAGCGAATTGTGTAGGAACCTCTTGAGCGGTCGAAGGCGGCATAAGAGCGCTCTCAACGCGTGATGCGAATGCGGAAGCGAGCAACTCCTGACCGGCGGCCAAGGCTCTTCCATACC
This sequence comes from Pyrinomonadaceae bacterium, assembly GCA_044870975.1. Lineage (GTDB taxonomy): Bacteria > Acidobacteriota > Blastocatellia > Pyrinomonadales > Pyrinomonadaceae > UBA11740. The sequence continues at coordinate 1,380 of JBIOZK010000041.1, read as the reverse complement.
GTTTTGGTCGGCGCTCAAAGATGTAAGCCAAGAGCCAGATGGCGGCTTGCCATTCGCTCGTCATGTCGGACCGTGAATGAATATTCGGTTGATGTTCACTTAACCAATTACCCAACACGTTAAGCTTCACATCACAATCTCGAAGCTTTCCCAGCTGAGCATGTAGCGGGATGAGTTCCGCCGAAAGCGCGCGAAGATCCGCGGTGAAGTACGGCGCAAATAGATCAAGCGCGTACCTCAGCTTTCTGACTGAGATACGCAACCGGTGGGAAGTTCTGGTTTTTGAAGGACGATAGAGCGCCGTACTCGCCGTCTCCATCTCATCGAGGCAACTGGAAATAATCGTGTGTGCTAATTCGTTTAGAGTAACCGACCGAGGAAGAGTAAATATCAGAGCGTCGTGAAGTCGATTCGAAAAAGTCGTTCCCGATAATCGAAAACTTGATTCGCAAGGCGCGGCAAGGCCCTCAATCAAACTATCAAGTAAGGATCTTCGTTCCTCAACCAGCCGTCTAATACCATCCAGTACTTTCAACGGAGCTTCCGGTTCGGTCTTGATCAACGACTTAATGAGGGTCTCTTCATCAGAAATCTCTCCCAGCGTTTGAACGATCACGTCCAGGGATTCTCGGACCTCGACAAGATGCTCGTAATTAACAAACGGTCTGAAGTACTCAAGCGCATATATCAAATTGCGCGCAGAGTTTCGCAACTCGCGCCGGCCATCGGCTTCAGCAGACAGTGTGACTGCGCGTTGAATATTGGCAAAGTGCTCTCTCAGGAATGACCGTATCGCTTCCTTCGCTTGAGTATCCCGACTTATTTTATGAATCGAGCTCGTCATGAACGAACCTGGTTCACGCCACCTTGGACGGCTTTCTTGTTTTCCTGAGCACAGTCAAATGATCGGCCAGACGCAATTGTCTGAGCATCGATCGCTTTTTGCTCTGGTGCTTCTCCATCCGGCGCAGGATGTCATCGAGCACCCGTACTGCTTCAGAAATGTACGGCCCCTTATTGAGCATCACGCATTCGGCGCGCTCGCCCATGGCCGCATCCGTGATCTCTGCTCGTGAAGGTATGCCTTGCTTTGCCAGACTCTCCAGCACCTGCGTCGCCCAGATGACCGGCATATGAGCTGCTTCGCTGATCCATAAGATTTCTTCTTGCACTTCGGCCATTCGTTCCCAACCGCACTCAATCGCTAAATCGCCGCGCGCGATCATGACGCCGGCCGCAGGGCTCCGCATGGCCGCCAGGAGCAGGTTACCCAACTCGTCGAAGGCACGACGCGTTTCGATTTTCAGGATGATCCCCAAATCCTGACCGCCGACGAACGCCAGCTGCTTCTGTAGTTCCTGCACGTCCGCAGCGCTTCTC
>JBIOZK010000040.1:0-12292 GCA_044870975.1 Pyrinomonadaceae bacterium | reverse complement strand
TAATCTCTAATCTCCAATCTCCAATCTCCAATCTCCAATCTCCAATCTCCAATCTCTAATCTCCGATCTCCAATCAACCCCTAACCCCTAACCCCTAACCTCTAACCTCTAACCTCTAACCCTGAGGCCGCGCCGGCCAAATCCACGAGAGCACCATTCCGATCGCCCACAGGACGGCGGCCACCGCCAGTGTCATCACCAGCCAGAATTTCCAAAAGCTGCCGAACGCGCCTTCCCATCCCGATTGAATCTTAAAGACGACGTTCACGTTCAGATAGGGCGCAGTGATGACACGTGAAACGACCTGTATGAAGAGATACCAGGCGAATGCGTAGAGCCAGGCGATGCGATCCATGCGCAGGTAACTCAGAACAAACAGGCCGACGATGACGCCGCCGACGTGCGCCAGCGTTGATGAGAGGGCCGTGCTGCCGTTCAGCCAGACATACCAAAACCAGATGCCTACTCCCGGAATCGTCCAAATCGCCGAGGCCCGAATTAGCTCCTTGTGATTGAGAAACAGACCGATCGCCAACAACAGATTGCCGACGTTGCACATCCACAGCAGATTTCCCAATCCGCCGCCTCGCCAGTAGTGGACGACCTGCGCGATAAAGAAAATCAGCGGCAGAAATCCGATCAACCGAAAGCGCTGTGGAGACATGGCGAACACGCGCCGAGCATATCAAAGAACCTTAACTATGAGCAGACCGAAGTATTGCTTGTTCGCGAACCTTTCGGTTGCGTTGTACTATCAGGGCCTTTAACGTCGAAGAGCGAGCATAGAAATGGCGAAAACGGTTTCTGAGCTGTCAGCGCACGTCAACGGTCAGTTTACGGGCGAAGGCAACGTGAGCATCTCGCGAGTGGCAGCGCTTGAAAAAGCGGGCGCAGGCGAAATTGCTTACGTTGAAGATAAAAAGTTTTTTGAGGTTGCGAAGCGCAGTAAGGCATCTTGTCTGATTGTCCCCGCGGCCTCGGCTCTGGATTTTCCCTGCCAAATCAAAGTTAAGAATCCAAAACTAGGATTTGCTCAGATCGCTGAGATCCTTCATCCCCCGAAAACGCGCACGCCCGAAATTCACTCGTCGTCGGTCATCGCTGCCGACGCTCAGATCGGTAAGGATGTATTCATCGGCGCCTTTGTCTGCGTCGGCGAAGGCTCGACGGTCGGCAATCGCACGCAGATTCGAGCCGGTGCAAAAATCGGGGACAATGTGCGACTCGGCGATGATTGCGTGATTCACCCGAACGTTTTCATTGAAGATGGGATGACCATCGGTAATCGCGTAATCCTGCATGCGGGTGTGGTAATTGGCACCCCCGGCTTTGGGTACGTTCGCAGCGAGCACGGTTATCATCAGTTCCCGCAGATCGGCACAGTTGTGATCGAAGACGATGTCGAATTAGGCGCGAACACCACGGTCGATCGAGGCGCATTGGGCCGCACGCGCATCGGCAAAGGAACCAAACTGGACAATATGGTGCACGTTGGACACAACTGCGACATCGGCGAGCGCGTAGTGATCGCCGCGCAGACCGGAATCAGCGGCAGCGTGATCATTGAAGACGATTGCGTCATCGGCGGCCAGGTTGGCTTTGGCGATCACATTCGCGTGCAGAGCGGCGCCGTGATTGGATCGAAAGCCGGCGTGCTGCCAGGAAAAATTGTGAGGCCCGGGGTGTGGTGGGGAATTCCAATTCAACCACTCGACGAGTACAAGCGATTGAACGCTCACTTGAGTCGCGTTCCGCACATGCGCGAGGAACTGAAAGAGCTGCGCGCGCGCGTGAAAGAATTGGAGCAGGAACTCCGCAAGCGTAACGACTGAAACGTGTTACGCGTGTCGCTTTTTCAGCTGGAAAAAAGTTGGAAACAGGCTTAAGATGTTCCAGAAAATTTTTGGAAACGTTCCCCGGATTTTCCAAAAAACTTTTTGGAATTTCGCTCGCGATCTTCCAGAAAAAAACTGGAAACGATCGCGTGATCTTCCAGCAAAAAAGTAATTGACACGTGCGCTTCGCTTCGGCGAATCTGAGTTGGCTTCGGACTCCCCCGAAGACATCCCGCTCGAAAGTTTCAGCCGTCATGATAACCCGCTTAAGCCTTCTACTAATCGCGCTCGGACTCTCCATCAACGGCAGCCTGCAAGCTCAATCGAGCAATTCGGTTGCCCAGGCTACTCGGCCACGCACAGTCGCGGTGACGAAGACGACTCCGGCAAAATCGGAGACGCCGGCGACCCAGCGAACGGCTCCAGCTCGCGCGTCGCAACCTAACGATAAGAAAGCTGCGAACCATTTCCAGCAGGATGAAGCCCGCCCGGTCGCAAAAGAAGATAATCGCCGGCTTAGTCCGAACCGGTTGCGCATTCGCATCTCAGAAGCCCAACGTCTGCTGAAGGCGCGGCCAGTCCCCACCGCGATGACGCCATCATTGGAGTTCGTCACGATCGCGGCGCTGCAACCCGAAACTTCGCAGGTTCATTTGATCCGCGTTAACAAGCAAACGTTTCTGACAAAGGGTGCAGAAGTATCCGGCATCAGCACCATGGGGCTGCCGGTACAGCTACGCATCGTGCGCGCCAACGGCGTCAACACGGCAGTTACCATCTTTGACGATAAGAACCGATCGCTGCTGCCTTTGATCGTCGAATTTCCAATTGAACGTGCCGGGAAGTTTCGCGAGATGGCCTATTACACTTCCGCGCATCCGGCTTTGCTGTCCGCCGATTTGATGAAAGCTGGACAGACCTACGTGAATTCGATGGTCGATTTGGCGGCCAAGCGCCTGAAAGATCGGGGCAACCCGATCAATCCGATGTTGATTGATATTGCCAAGCGTCTCTGCATCGTCGAGCACGTCGATCATGAACGCTTCCGAAACGAAAATCGCATCGCCCTCTATGAAGAGATTTACACGCTGTATGCGCTGAACGAACTCGATACCTATCGCTTCTCGGTTAGCTCGGCGGGCGCGGGCGGCATGGTGCAGATGATTCCCTGGACTTACAACTTGATGCGGACGCGCCATCCGGGAGTGGGATTGAATCCTGACTTCGTCTTCGGCATGCGCAATCATGGAAACGCGTTAGAAGCCATGTTGCTCTACATGCAGGACACCTGGAATGACCTGTCGGCGAACGAAGACGTGCAGGCCGCCTTGACCGCCAAGCAGGCGACGAACGCTGAGATTATGGCCGCTGGATACAACTCAAACGCTGCGAAGCTGCCCGGCTACATTCGTCGGGCCGGCCCGGGTTGGCGTTCGCTGATTCCACGCGAGACGCAAATGTACTTACAGATTTATCAGTCCCTCGACGTGTTGATGAAATCGAAAGAGAACCACGCGCGCAGGAAATAGTTTCAGCCCAAGCGAGAGACTCCGAAACACCCGGTTCATCGCCGGGTGTTTTTCTTTTGGCACGATGCCTCTTCCCGTATTGCATGATATAAATGTTTTCATCTATAACTGCGAGACTATCAGTCAATCCAGTTGCCATCTTTTCCGTAGGATTTGTGCAAAAGAAACCGGAGCGAACCATGAAACTAGCCGTCCTGAGATTCGTCGTCGTCGCCTTAGCCTGTGCGTGCGTAATAGTCGTCGTTAGCAGTCTTCGCACGGAGCATGCTGCTACCGAGCAGAATAAGTTTGCGCCGTTGTATTCGGCTTTAGGCATGCCCCAGCCGGAACAGACGCCCGCCGCCGGCGCGTCTGAGAAAACAATCGCACAGGAAGGTCGCGAGAAGAACGTGAAGCTGCTCGGCGACCTGCCTGTGTCGCAGTTCATTCCGGTGATGAATTACTTCGCGTCTTCGCTGGGTCGCCGCTGCAATTTCTGTCACGTCAATAACAATGGCCAGTGGGACTATGCCTCGGACGCCAAGCCGGAAAAAAACTCGGCGCGCGAGATGATTAAGCTCGTGTTGGATACGAACAAGACATTCTTCAAAGGCAACACCGAAGTCAGTTGCTACGTCTGCCACCGCGGGCGCAGCAATCCGCTGAACGTTCCACCGCTACCGTTGCCGACACCGGTACCGCCGCCGGCAGGCGCGGGCGGTGGTCCAGGAGGCGGAGGCCAGCAGCCGCCCGGAGCGCAGCCGCAAGGTTCGCCGACACCGCGACCAACCCCTATACCTGCCGACGAGATTCTCACTAAATACGTCACGGCCGTCGGCGGTCAGGCAGCCATCGATAAGATCAAGAGTCGCACGGCGACCGGTACGATCACGACAGCCAACGGACAGAGCGGAACTTACGAATTGATCCAGACTGCAGACAAGGCCATCGAAACCATAAGCACTCCGAGGGTTTCAATAAAACTTGCGTTGAATGGAAGCGGCGGATGGGAATCGAATGGACCCAATTCTCGCGAGCTTGCCGGAGGAGATTTAGCCCGGGTCCGCAATGCCTATCAACTGTTCAGCTTTCTGAAACTGAAGGAGCAGTACACGCGACTGCGTACCGGCAATCGTGAAAGAATCGGCGATCGCGACGCCTACGTGGTGACGGCCTCGCGCAGCGAAACCGAAGTTGAACGATTATACTTCGACGTCGAAACCGGATTGCTGGTGCGGCGCATCACCTACCTGCGGACGATGATTGGCGTTATTCCGACGCAGTGGGATTTTGAAGATTATCGCGACGTCGAGGGCGTGAAGATGCCGTTTACCATAAGACTCTCAACAACCGATGCAGGCAATGCCTTCAATGTGCGCAAGTTTACTGAGATAAAGCTGAACGGTCCGGTCGATGATGCGAAATTTGTAATGCCACCCGCGCCAAAGCCGTAGCAGCGAATTGTCGCTACTCGGACTCGTGTAGTTGTGCATCCAATTGATCCAGAGCGATTTCGAGTTGCGCGCGATGACGAGGATTCCGGGCGGCTTTGAGGCGGCTCAGGATTAAGGAGCGCGACAGCAGCAACGACTGATGGCGTTCGCTCTGCTCGCGCTCATCTTTTGTAAGCTGTTGGCGATTGCGCAGCTCGCGTTCAGCCTCGGCCGCGCCAATCTGATCTTCGACTGACTTGCTTTCCCACCCGCGCGCCATGTCAGGCAGTATAACTCGCCTTTCGTTTAGTGCAGATAGGCCAGATCGCTGTCTTTGAATCAACCTCGCGTGTTAATAGAGAAGTTGCGAGGCGAGATTTCAGAAACGCCTGCCAGACAAGTTTCAATCAGACGCTTCGGATCGTCATCATAAAAAATCTTTGACTTAGTTTGCTTCCGAAAAGTCTGGGCGATGCTTTTGATTTCGTCAGCCACGCCGCCGGTGCCGGTAACGCAACCAATTATCCTTCCTTCATCGTAGGCAATTGTGAATTCGTTTAGTGAGCCTATCGATCCCGCGATGAAGATCACCACCTCACACGATCTGACCAGCACGACATTGCGACCTTTCAGTCCAAAGCCCGTGTAGATAATCGCGTCGCAAGCGTCGGTCGGCAGCCCAAACGTCTCGACGTGTTCCTTTTCATTCTCACCGGGTGAAATACCGATGTGAAAGGCGCCCGCCTGCCGGGCAGCTCGTCCGACTTCATAAATGACGCCGGTGGTGGCGCCGGTCAACAACAATGCCTCGCTCTGAGCAATGGCTTTTCCCAGCGCGCGCGCCGTCTCAACGATCGCCGGCCCGGCTGCTTCTGCCGAGCCCATTACGCCTATCTTCGTCTTCACCATGAATCAGATTTCGAAATGTTCGGTCTCAAGGGCTGCGGCAACTTGCTCTGAAGTGACCGGCTTCGTTTCGGCCGCCGCAGGGAACTTCTCTTTGCGGTCCCACCATCGCTGAGTAATGAACCAGACGACACCCGGCAGCATAAAGAAAATGCCGACTCCGGCCGTCACTACGCGCGGTGAGAATCCAAATCGATCCATCAATTCGCCCACCACGTAGTTCGAGGCGGCCATCGTCAAGGTCGCTAGTCCCAGTTCGGCGGCGAACACGCGCCCGCGAAACTGGTCCTCGGTCGCGCGCTGCAGCAACACGGTCGAGAACACCCACAGGATGCTGCCGCCGGCGTGGGCGAGGGCCAAAAACAGCAAAGCAAAAGTGAAGCTGGGACTCACTCCAAACGCAAAATAGAAGACTCCGCCAACAAGAAATGCGAGGCCAATCGCTGTCTGCATTTGCTTTCTGGTTTCGCCTGCCCAACGTCTGGCAATGAACGGTCCAAACGCCGTGCCGATGCCGCGCGCGGTGAACAGCACGCCAATTCCGGTTGCTGCCTTGCCCGCCACCGGAAAAATTCTTTCACCGAACACCGCCAGCAACGTCATAATCCCGCCGCCCATTCCCCAGGCGGTTTTCACCAGCAAATACGCCAATACTCGGGGGTGATGATTGACGTAGCGGACGCCTTCCATCATTTCCGTAATTCCAAGCGCCTTTCCCAACGTCAGCTTTGACTTCGCTCGTTTGGGACGATGCGGGAAACGAACGCTGCCGATTAGCAGAGCGGAAGCGACGAACGTCAGAGAATCCAAAACGAAGGCCACGTTCGTACCGAACAAGCCGGCAACAAACCCGCCGAGTGCCGCGCCCAGCGTTAACATGACAGACCAGGTCACGGCGGCGATCGCGTTGGCCGGTACTAACTCTCGATCGGAAACGATCGAGGGAATTACCGCGGTTTTGGCCGGTTCGAAGAAAGTAGAAAATGAAAGCTGCAGGACCGTCAGCAGGTACACCAGCCACATCTGATCGGGCCGGCGCACCAACAGAAATCCCAGCACCACGATCGCCCGCATGATGTCGGACGCAATCATGATTGAACGGCGGCTGAACCGATCGGCGATTACACCGGCGCCGGGGCCCAGGACAACGGTCGGCAGAAAACGCGCAACCATAATCAACGCTACTGAGCGGCTCGATCCGGTTAGCCGTAACGCAATCGTGTACACAGCGATGGTATCGAACCAGTCGCCCATCTGGCTGACGACCTGGCCCAACCACAGCAGGCGAAAACTGCGATTATTGCGCAGCAGTTCGCCGTAGCCGACACTCTGGCGTGAGCGTTGTTTTTTTGCAGGAGTACTAATTGTCTTCTCCGATCGACTGTTCATGCAAAATTGCACTGTGCATACGAAGCTTGTCAACCGGATGTTTTGAATCGATTGGCCCGTGTTAGAGCCGGGAGCGGAGCGATCGGATCGAGAGGCAGCCTGCATTTGTAAGCTCAGATTTGGCGTGCGGGTTTCGGATCGCCCACCGGGTTCTGACCCTAAGGGTTATTTCAAGCAATCATCTTTTTGACAGAGTCAAATTGAACAGATGACAGCTTGACGATCTTCAACCGCGCTTAATTCGGCCAAATTACGTTAACAAAGTCGCGGCACGGGGGTTGTAATGAGAAAGGTGCGGCTAGTTAGCGTTAACCGCTGGACAGGCCCACCGCACTGGGTCCCCTAGCCGCCTAAAAATTTAATGGTTCGTCCGAACCGCTTGCCCAACACCCCAGGTAACGGATGCGTGCCAGCGTCCGTTAACTTGCCCGTCATGCGCCGGAAGCAAATGCTGAGTTGCTCCAGCATTTTACGTCCGGCGCAGACTCTTTTTCGGTCTAAATCCAACTAATTTCTTGACAATTTCGGCTCAACCAGTCAGATTGGAAGAGTGGCAAGCGGGGTCCACCAACCACCTATCCCGTAACCGGTCGCCGTTCTGACGGCCGCTTAATTCCAGCGCCTTTGTCCTGTTTGTGCCGCTCATCGTGAGCGCGCCCAAGCCGCGCCCGCCTCAATTCTCCGAGTGGTCTGCGCTCCCGACACCGGACTTCTGTATTCATCTATTCGAATGGCACTTTCATCAATTCCATCCACCACGCCCGCAACTTTGCTCATCGTCGATGATGACAATTCGGCGCGTGAAGGCTTGCGCAGTATCTTTGAGACCGCAGGCCACAAAACTTTAATCGCTAACGATGCGCCCGCAGCTCTGCGTCTGCTACACGAGCAGCCGTGCGATCTCGTAATGCTCGATGTCGAACTGCCGGAGGTAGACGGCCTCGCGCTCTGTCGATTAGTACGCGCCCAGGCGACTTTGAAGCAGGTTCCGCTGGTCGTCTTTTCAGCTAACGACAGCGAAGGCCGCAAGGTCGAAGCTTTCACCGCCGGCGCGGATGATTACATTGTTAAGCCTTCCAGTCCGGGTGAATTACTCTCGCGCGTCAAATCGCATTTGGGAATGGCCCAGCGTGAATCTGAATTGCGCGGCAGCAATCGTGAAATGAGTTTCCTGGCGGATCTGGGGCGGGGTTTGTTGCGCACCCTGGAACCTGAGCAGGTAGCGCGCCGCGTCGCAGGTGCAATCCTCGAAGGCACGAAAGCAGCGCAAACCGCATGCGCCATTCGCTACAACGGAAAAGGCCTGGCGGTTTGTGTTTTCGACAGCGAAGGCAGCGCCGGCAGCGCAGTCCTAATCAATCAAAAGCGTCTGGAAAAATGGTTGGCGTCATCACGGTCGCAAACGCCACTCCGAATCGATAAACGCAAGGATTTCCTGTTTCGGAATACGGACCATCAAATCGAATATCTTGTACCGATCGGTTTTGGCGAAAACAATTCCGGCGCTCTGCTGGTCGCATTCAGCGACCTGGAAGATTGCACGGACGTCGAATGCCGTCTGGTTGATGCGGCAGCGCAACAAGCTGGTTTCTCCGCCCAGATTTCGCGTTTGTATCTGAAAGCCCGTGAGTCCAATGCGACGCTCGCCCAGGAAGTTGATCGACGAACGGCCGAAGCCGAGATGCAGCAGCGCTTCACGGAAGCAATTATCGATTCGCTGCCCCTTTCGCTATACGCAGTTGATCGCGAGTACCGCATTGTCGCGTGGAACCGCAATCGCGAATTGGGCGAATTAGGTTTGCCGCGCGGACTGGTCCTGGGCAGAAACGTCTTCGAGGTGCTGACCAAGCAAAATCGCGACAAGCTTGAGCGCGAATTCAGCCAGGTTTTCCTGACCGGCGGCATTCATAGAATTGAGCAGGAGACCGTCAGCAGCGACGGTGAAACGAATCACTGGCTGATTAGCAAGATTCCGATGCACGCCGGCGATAACGGCGAAGTCACGCACGTGATTACCGTCGGCGAGAACATAACCCAGCGCGTCAAAGCGGATCGCGCCGTGGGCCGCGCGGAAAAACTTGCGGCGGTGGGGCGCCTGGCGGCTGGCGTCGTACATGAAATTAACAATCCGCTGGCGACCATCGCGGCGTGCGCCGAATCGCTGGAAAAACGACTCGACGAAGGCGCGTTCGCGTGTTCACAGGACGCCGATGATCTGCGCGAGTACCTGGGATTGATTCGCGAAGAAGCCTTCCGTTGCAAGACCATCACCAATGGATTGCTGGATTTTAGTCGCTTGCGGGCAGGACAGCGCGCGCCGGTCGATATGAATCAACTTATTAAGGGAACAGCGCGGCTGGTTACTCATCAACAGCGAGGCGACGATATTCAGATCGAAATCGAAGCTGAAGAAAATCTGCCATGGGTCTCGGGTGACATGGGACAACTTCAGCAAGCTGTGGTGGCGCTGGCGACCAATGCTATCGACGCGATGCCCAATGGTGGCACGCTAACCCTGCGGGCAATCCATAAAGGAAGTCGCGTGCTGGTCCAGGTGAAAGACACCGGCGTCGGTATCGCCCCTGAAAACATGACAAAGATTTTCGACCCCTTCTTTACGACGAAGGACGTCGGCAAAGGCACCGGTCTCGGACTGGCGGTTTGTTATGGTATTTTATCTGATCATGGAGGTCGGTTGGACGTTCGCTCCAGCGTCGGTGTCGGCACGACCTTCACGATTACGTTGCCGGTTGCAACTGATTAGTACCAACCAAGTGCGGGGTAATAACAGTGAACGAACAACGTGACGCGCGACTATTGATCGCCGAAGACGAAGCAAACCTCCGGCTCGTCTTACAGAAAGAACTTCAAAGACTGGGTTACCGAGTGCAGGCCGCTTCGGACGGCGAGGCCGCGCTGCGCAAACTCGAAGAGAGCAACGTCGACGTCCTCCTGTGCGACATAAATATGCCTCACATGGACGGCATGGAATTGCTGCGCCGCGTGCACGAACGCCCGAACCCGCCGGAAGTGATCATGCTCACCGGCCAGGGCACGATCGAAACTGCGGTCGAAGCGATGAAGCTCGGCGCCTACGATTACCTCACCAAGCCTTACAGCATTAACGAACTCGACGTGCGCGTGCGACAGGCATGCGAGAAACGCAACCTGCGCGTCGATAATCAACGGCTGCGCGCGCAGATCGAACGCAAAACTCCGCTGCCTGAGATCGTCAGCCAGTCCCGGCAGATGGCTGAAGCGATTCGGCTGGTGGAACGCGTCGCGCCATCCGAAGCTTCCGTGCTAATCACTGGCGAATCAGGCACCGGCAAGGAATTAATTGCGCAAGCAATCCATCGCCTGTCGAATCGTGCCGGCGGAGCGTTCATCGATCTGAACTGCGCCGCGTTTCAGGAATCGTTGTTGGAATCAGAATTGTTCGGTTACGAAGCCGGCGCATTTTCGGGCGCAAAAGCGCGCAAACTCGGATTGATTGAACTGGCCGACGGGGGCACCTTGTTCCTTGATGAAGTGACTGAATTGCCCGCGGCGCTGCAAGCGAAGTTGTTGCGCGCCATCGAGACGCGCACCTTCTTCCGCGTCGGCGGCGTGCGCAAGGTTGAAGTCAACGTGCGCATCGTCGCGGCGACGAATCGTAACCTCGATACTATCGTGAACGATGGCACCTTCCGGGCCGACCTGCTTTATCGCATCAACAGTTTTCAGATTCATCTCGCGCCGTTGCGCGAACGGACGGACGACATCGAGCCGTTGATGAATCACATGCTGAAGCAACTTGGGGGGGCAAATCCTCCCGCCGTAAATGAAGACGCGCTCGAAAGACTGCGTTCATATCAATGGCCGGGCAACGTGCGCCAGCTGCGCAATTGTTTGGAGCGCGCCGTGTTGCTTTCGAATGAAGGGGTGATCACGGCAACCGAGTTACCGCCTGAGGTGGCACGCTTGAACGGCGCCATGCCCTATGCGCCGATGCCCGCGGCCTCATTCACGGGAGCCTCAGCGCCCGCAGCCATGCCCGCGAGTGGGAATACCGGATCGCTGCGGGACGTTGAGAAACAACAAATCATTTCGGCTCTGGAAAAAGTCGGATGGCATCGCGGAAAGGCGGCTGAGATACTGGGCATCTCGCCTTCAACGCTTTATCGCCGTCTGCGTGATTACAATCTGGAAGGAAGATTGAAATAAGTGGCACAGACTTCAGTCTGTGATTGCGCAAATCAAATCACAGACTAAAGTCTGTGCCACGAAAAAAAAGCCGCGGAGCGATCCGCGGCTTTTGTTTTGACAAATCGCGAGCTTAACTTCAGTCGATAGTCTTTGCCTGCTTCTTACGCTTGCGGCTGTAGTAGAGTCCCGCTAAACCAGTCCCCAACAAAACCATCGTCGTCGGTTCAGGTGTCGCAGTTGGCTTGGTCGTGAACGAAAAGACGATGCCGTCATTCCAGAAGTGACAATCAGGATCGAATCCAAAGGCGATGTTTCCGCCATTCATGAAATACGCGCTCAACACGGCTAACTGATCCGAAGTGAATGTATAGGTGTAATTCCGGGCCGTAGTCGTAAACGACTGCGACGTCAGGAACGTGTTCGCTGTCCCAGGCGCAACCAAAGGATTGTTCGTATAGCGAGTGCCGGCAAAATCATCGTTGATGTCGGTGACCGGTGTCTGACTTAACGAGGCATCCTGGAACACGCCCACGCCGCCATTGCGCGCCGTGTCGAGCAGATGAATGAACAACCGATTCGCATTACTGTCCCAGTTACTGATATTGCGGAAAGTTATGGTTGCACCGGTGATGGTCCTGCCGGCCAGGTTCACACCGTCGATCCGCCACGTATAAGCGTAGTGATGGTCGAGGTTGAATTGGCTCGCTCCACCACTTCCCTGGTTGGCGCCGGTAGCGGGCGCGGTAAAGGTGACCGTGTCAGCCGAGGCGGTAGCGGGCAATGCAAATACCACGGCAGCAGCGATCGAGAGTAAAAGTGTTCGCATGTAAGTAACAGGCACTTCTGTTGTCCTCCAGCCTTAAGAAATGGCTAGTAGGTATCCATTTCCAAAATAGTGCCTATTTTCTGCTTTGTTGCAAAAGTCGGCGAAGCCGACGAATGAGAGTAGCCCAGCGCTTTAGCGCTGGGAACCAAGGCAGTAATGGAACCGAGTCCGCGCAGCGGACGACTGAAGGAATTTCTTCATGCCTAT
>JBIOZK010000039.1:0-18372 GCA_044870975.1 Pyrinomonadaceae bacterium | reverse complement strand
GCGGTAGCGACGGGATCAAGTGGCTTCGTGATTGAACGTGAGATTTGCCATTCTCTGATTGTGCATCACTTGGTCCCGTCGCTACCGCTCCGGGTTCTGACACAATGTTCTTCATTACCCAATCTCTCAATCGTCATGAAGCTGTCCGCCGTATCAACCTTCTCGCAGGCAAGGACCTGCGGCCGATGGCTGACGACTACAAGATTCCGGTTTGGAAGAATGGCCGGGAGAATAAAGGTTGGGCCGGCCTGGTGCTTGAGCATTATCTCGGTCTGCCACAGAACTCGCGGCAGGCGCCGGATTTTGGTGATTGGGAATTGAAAGTCGTGCCTTTGCGGAAAGATGCTTCCGGCAATCTTCGCGTCAAAGAATCGATGGCGATTACGATGATTGAACCTACGGAAGTCCTCGCCAACAAATTCGAAAACAGTCATCTCTATGACAAACTGCGCAGCCTGGTAGTCGTTAGTCGCGTCTGGGAGAGCGCCAAAGAAGAGCATTCGATGTTGCATGCGGCGGCAGAATTCGACCTCGACGATGCGAAGATTCATGCACAGGTGCGTGAAGATTACGAGACTATTCGCGGGCAGATTCGCGATCGCGGGATTGACTCGGTAACCGGAGATTTGGGACAACTGGTGCAGGCGCGCACCAAAGGACCCGGTCATGGGAGCACCTCGCGCGCCTTTTATGCGCGTCCGATTTTTGTCGCGCACATTTTGAATTTGCAGAAGCTGGCATCAATGCCGCGCGTTTACGCCGACGCCTCGGAAGCATGAGCGAGTCAACGGAACTCATCAATGAAAGCAACCCGGCCGCGATCCTGCCGGTTTGTCCTGTCTGTGGCCGCTTTTGCGGAGACGAACTTCATCCGATCGCCGCTTTGCATGAGAGCCTGCACACAATCGTCAAATCAAATGCTTCCCCGGATGCCATTCACATCTGTCGGCGCTGCATCGAGATCTTCAAGCGCGCTCAACGTCAGATTGAATCGCACTCCGTCATCTTTGAGCAGAACAATTTTGTGCTGCCGACGCCTTTGCGCATGGAGGCCGACGAAACGTTTACGGGCCGGGGCGTCACCATGGCTTTTCTGGACTCGGGCTTCTATGCACATCCGGATTTGACCCAACCCACAAATCGCATCGTCGCCTATCACAGCATCTTTGCTGATTCCGATGATCCGACCTCGCTCGAAACAAATGACGTGGCCAGTTGGCACGGCATGATGACTTCGGTGGTCGCGGCCGGTAATGGGGAACTGTCGGAGGGCTTCTACCGCGGCATTGCGTCCGCAGCCGATCTGGTGCTGGTGAAAATTGGCCGTACCGGTCGCATTAGCGAAGCGCAAATTCAAGAAGGCCTCGAATGGGTCTTGGCGAATGCTGCGAAATATGAAATCAAAGTAGTCAATATCTCGGCAGGCGGCGATTACGAAGAGAGCTACCTGACGAACCAGCTCTCGCAAACCGTTGAGCGTTGTGCGCGAGCCGGATTGACGGTGGTCTGTGCCGTCGGCAACGCGGGTTACGCGCCGGGTCATCCGGTGTTGCCGCCGGCAAGTGCGCCCTCGTGCATCGCCGTCGGCGGGCTTGACGATCAGAATTCACTCGATCGGGCGCGCCGCGGTATGTATCGTTCCTCGTACGGCCCGACTATCGATGGCTTGCAAAAGCCTGAGGTGATTGCGCCGGGAATTTGGGTGGCGGCGCCGATCCTGCCGCACACGCCGACGGCCGAAGAAGCCGAATTGTATTCGCGGCTCGATGCGGCCGCGGACGAAGAGATGCCGGCACTGTTACAGGAATACCGCGGCCTCGATGATGATTTGGATCAGGCCAGCGACCTGCGCGCTCCGATATTGCGTCAGCTCATCACCATCAAGCTGCGCGAGGGCAATGTCATCAACGAACATTACAAGTATGTCGATGGGACCTCCTTCGCGGCGCCCATCGTCTCGTCAATCGTGGCCTGCATGCTGGAAGCGAATCCCAAGCTTACGCCGCCTCAGATTAAGAAGATTTTGATTGATACAGCCGAGCGCGTGCATGACATCGAGGTCGATCGGCAAGGTTGGGGAGTCGTGAGTGCGCGTCGGGCAACGGAGATTGCGCGACAGATGTAAAGCAAACTGTCAGTTTGCGCAGGCCCGCTAGACACACGGTTTATGGCTATGCCAGAATCCCCTCAAACAACCGAACAGGAGCATTACTCAATTTATGGCTGAGGCTGATTCCGCACCAGCGGGCAATCAAGACACGGAAGAGATTACTTACCAGGCGGTAGAGAAAGACGGCGTCGTCACCGCGATTTGGGAAATGAAGGGACGCAAACATCTGCGCACCATCGACCCGCGTTCCAGACAAGGACGCGAAATTCTCAATCTCTACACGACTGAGGAAGTTGACCACCCCGCCAGCGACGCCGCGGCGTCGTAATCCTTCACGCCCTGGCACGTTCCTTTTAGACGCCGCACTTGTGCGGCGTTAGGTTTGTCGGCACACCTATCCCTCAGGTCAGCAAATGCTGCGGGCTGCCGCCGATAAACGCCTCGATATTGTCGATTACCTGGTTGGCTAAAATCTGCACGGCTTCATTGCTGGCCCAGGCGACGTGCGGAGTGATGATCAAATTCGGCAGGTTGAGATCCAGTAACGGACTCCCATTTCGAGGCGGCTCTTCACGCAACGTATCCAAACCAGCGCCGGCAATGACTGCGTTCCGTAACGCCTGAATCAACGCAGCGTCGTCAATAAGCGCGCCGCGGGCTGTATTAATCAACAGTGCGTTCGGCTTCATCATCCGCAACTCGCGCGTGCCGATAAGGTCAAGGGTCGTTTCCGTGAGCGGACAGTGCAGAGTCACGACATCGCTTTGCCGGAGAGTCTCGGCAAATGAGGTGCGGCCGTCGCGTAATGCTGCGGCACCCTTGTGCTCCGAAATCAGCACCCGCATGCCCACCGCGCGCCCCAGCTGCGCCATTGACTTTCCTATCGCGCCGTAGCCGATAACACCCAGGGTGCTGTCGCGAATGTCATGTAACTCGTGCGTCAGCAGACAAAACTGCCTGGACTCATTCCAGCGACCGTGCTGCACGTCTGAACGATAGGCCAAGAGGTTACGACGCAACGCGAGAATCATCATCAGAACGTGCTCAGGCACCGCGTTCGCCGCGTAACCGCGAACGTTGCATACCGCGATGCCCCGGGAGCGGCAGTAACTCAGGTCGACGCAATCTGATCCAGTCGCCGCAATCGCGATCAACTTAACCCGGGCCGCATCTGCTAACTGCGGCTCGCCCAGCGAAAGCTTATTGCTGATGATGATGGTTGCGTCGCGCACGCGCTCGGCCACCTGCTCGGCCTTGGTTTCCTCATATTCGACCCACTCGTGTTCAAAACCTGGTCGCCGAAAATCGGCTGGGATCGTTTTGCGTTCGATAAAGACGATTCGTTCCATGTCGGGCTCATTCTATAACGACGACCTGCTACAAGCCTGTCCGCTCTGATGGTCGCCTTCCGCCACGCACGTGTTAGACTCGGGCAAATGTTAGAGATTCGCCGAGCGACACCTGACGAGTCAGAGACGCTAACCGCTCTCGCGCACGCCGCCAAGCGCCATTGGAATTATCCTGAAGCGTGGCTCGAATCATGGAAGTCCGATCTGACCTTAACACCAGAATTCATTTCCGATAACGAAGTCTTTGTGGCCATCGTTGACGACGTCATCGCCGGTTGCTGCGCGCTGGTCCTAAGCGATGATCTTGCCGAGTTGGAGCACATGTGGATCAATCCGGAACAGATGGGCAAAGGCATTGGACGCGGTCTCTTTGAGCACACCTCGCGGCGAGCCGGTCAGTTGGGCTTCAGGGAAATGGAACTATCTGCCGATCCAAACGCCGAGCCTTTTTATGAACGAATGGGGGCCAAGCGAATCGGCGAGATTCCTGCCGACATGTTCGGGCACCCTAGAGTTCTGCCGCGGATGCGCGTGGATTTGAATCAGCCAGCCGTTCTGATCTCTAACCTCTAACCTCTAATCTCTCGCCAATGTGGGACACCAAGCGACAAATCATCTGGCTGATAGTCGGTATTACCTTCGGCACGTTCATCGTTTACAACGACGCGAAGGATGAGTTTGGCCGGGTCGAGGCGCGAGTGTTTGTCTTCTGGGAGATAGTCTTGCTGGCGATCGTTTTGACGCTGTTCTGGCTGTATTCGCGGAAGAAAACGTAAGCTGTTAATTCACCGGCTGCATGGTCTTGGCACGGGTGTCGATGCCACGCTCACCCATCACCAACAGTCGCCGCGGCTCAGTCAAAGGTACGCTCTGCGGCAGATATGCAAGGACATAACGGTTCTTTCGCAGCTCGTCACAAATAGCTGACGCAGCCGCGCGCGAGTCGTCAATCGGGAAGACGCGTCCGCCGGTCCCTTCAGCGAGATCATTGATAACCTGTCGCGGTTTCGGCACGTCGCGCCGAATCGCCCCGCGGGTACGATCCTGCGCCTGCACGCAATAGACAACAATGTCGAGCGCTTGCAGCGTGCTCAACACCTGCTGAAACTTGAAATTGCTCCCGCGATCCAGGCCATCGCTGATAACTACAATCGCTCGCTTCTGCGCCGAGAGCGGCTGCAATGCTTCATTCACGACCGCAGTAATCGCATCGAACAAATGCGGATCGCCTTTCTTGTGAAACGCCTTCAACTCTGTCTCGATCTTCTTGGCGTCGTCGGTCCAGTCAGAGACGATCTCGGCACTGTTTTCATAACCGACAATCAGTAACTTGTCCCCGTCGTAAATCTCGTAGGCGAATTCCTGCGCCGCCTGCTCAAGCTTCTCGACGTCGGCGCGAATTGTCAGCGAATTATCTACCAGCAAAACAATCTTCGCCGCCGACAGATCGGGAGAAAAACTCCTGATGCTCTGTTCGACGCCATTGTCGAAAAATGAAACCTCTTTCGCCGTAATGGGCGTCGCCGCGCCTTCGGTGCGCACCGCAACGACGTTAACCAGCGATGATGCGTTTGAGTCCGGATGAGCGCGGCGGCCGGCTTGCGCAAACAGATTTCCAATCAGCAAGCTACCGCAAAGCAGCACAATCGCCGCCCGCCAGGGCGTCCTGCGGTGCCTCGAGATTAGCGTTGGCCGGAGGGCCTGCCTGCTCATACTCGCTTAACTCTAGTCTGATCCGGTCTTCTTGGCGGGAGACTTCTTGGCTTTGCCGCCGTCGTCGCTTTTGGCGGCCGGCTCGGGTGACGACAATTCCCTCTCCACCTTTTCGCCGACGCTGCCCTTGCGGGCATAGTCGGTGACGTACCAACCCTCGCCTTTGAATTGAAAAGCTGTCTGCGAGATCATTTTTTCCAAACGGCCGCCGCACTTCTTGCACTTCGCCGGCGGCTTGTCCGACATCTTCTGGATAATTTCAATCTGATTCCCGCACTTCTTACAACGGAACTCGTAAATAGGCATCTTTAATCGTTCGATTCTAATTAGTGATTTGGCACCCGATTATACGAGACCGTTTCCAACCGTTACAAACTGCTCGGTCATCTGATGCTCACAAGCCGCGATTCGCCGCCTCGCCATAACGCCAGTGGGATTTTTGCAACTTACCCAACCGTTCGTTATGATCGCCACTCAATCTTCCGGCTCATGCAATCGGCAACCGAAACAGAACATAGTCTTTCCCTCGAGCGTAAGCTGAAGCTCCACGAAGCGCGCGAATCGATCATCGGCCGGCTGGCGTCGAACCTGCCCAAGTCAATAAATATCGACACCTTTCTCAAGGTGGTCATTGGCGAACTCGGCCAGATGATGGAAGTCGATCGCAGCAATATCATTAAGTTAACCGCCGACGGCGAGTTGACGGTCAGTCATGAATGGCGCGCCGATGACGACGTGGCTAAGACTGAGGAGGTGCGCATTCCGGTCGATGTGAAAACGCTTTCGCAGTATCTGGACGTGCGGAAGCCGATCAAACTTGACGACACGTCGTCACCGGAACTCGATCACAAAATAAGGTTCTTTGCTCGGAGCATGGGCACCCGTTCGCTGCTGATGGTGCCGGTGGTGCTGGACGATGAAGTCCTCGGCCTAATCGGGCTGCACCAAACGCGCGCCGTGCGACACTGGTCAGACGAAGAGGTTGCGTTCCTGGTGTCGATCGCGACGCAACTGGCAATCGCTTACCAGTACACGCGAATCTACACTGACAAGAAGCGCGAAGCTGAAACGACAAACGCCCTGCTGGAGATTGCGAACGCGCTCAATGCCCGATCCGATTTCGGCGAAGTCACGTCCGCGGTGCTGGAGCGCGCGCTGTCCCTGGTGGGCGCCGACTATTCGGCGCTGGGCGTGCTAAACGAAGACGAGAATCGAATTAGTCTGGCGGCTTTCAAAGCTGCGCCACATGCCGTCACTGACAACGTACGTGGCCTAATCGAAACGCACGGGCAGTCGCTCAACGTTTCGGAATATCCGGCGATGATGGACATTCTGTCGCAGGGCAAAACGCTGAAGCTGCACGAAACTGATTTGCCGTGGCCGCTACGCGAAATGTTCAACCGTACTCTTGGCGGGCGCGCCGCGGTCATCGCGCCTGTCCGCATCGCCGGACACGCTTTCGGCCTGCTGGGATTTGTCTGGAGTGACCACCGCGATCGGTTCAAGGATCATGAAATCGCCCTCGTTGAAGGCATTGGCAATCAAATCGGGACGGCGCTGGAACGGGATCACCTGTCAGCCGAGATCATGCGGCTCAAGAGCGCGCTGCATGAACGTTATGGTGAAGATCGGATTATCGGCCAGGCTGGCGCGATTCGGCGCGCGATTGAGCTGGCGCTCAACGTCGCGGACACTCAGACGTCCGTTCTGATTCAGGGAGAGTCAGGCACCGGTAAGGAATTGCTGGCGAACCTGATTCACTTCAATTCCGGGCGCGAAGACCAGCCATATATCAAGCTCAACTGCGGAGCGATTCCCGAGACCCTGCTCGAATCAGAACTGTTCGGGCACGAAAAGGGCGCCTTTACCGACGCGCGCGCCAGACGCAGCGGGCGATTTGAAGAAGCCAACGGCGGCACATTGTTCCTCGACGAAGTTGGGGAAATGAGCCTCGGCGCTCAGGTGCGATTGCTGCGCGTGCTGCAGGACGGCGAGTTCACCCGCGTCGGCGGGAACGAGGTCATTAAGGCTGATGTCCGAATCCTCGCGGCCTCTAATGTGGATCTCGAACGCGCGGTCGATCAGGGCACGTTTCGACGAGACCTGTTTTATCGACTTTCGGTCTTTCCGATTACTTTGCCGCCGTTGCGCGAGCGGCGCGAGGACATCCATCCGCTGGTCATTCACTTCCTCGAGCATTACAAACAACGCACCGGCCGGTTCGTCTCCGGGATTTCGAAACTCGCATTGCGCGCGTTAGTGACTTATGAATGGCCGGGAAATGTTCGGGAACTGGAAAACGCAATCGAGCGTGCAGTGATCATTGCTGCGGGCAGACAAATCGAACTGGACGATTTGCCTTCGGCCATCGGGAACGTAGCGGCCGAACGTGAAGCACGGGCCCGTGCCGAGCGGGCGCAGGCCGCCAGCGAAGGACGCACCACGTCAATCGAAATTGAATTGCCTTCGTCCATGGATGACATTGAGCGCCGGGCCATCGAGGCGACTTTGGATTACACCTCTGGAGACAAGACGCGCGCGGCGCGCTTGCTCAACCTTGGACGCAAGACGATTTATCGTAAGCTTGAACAGTACAACGGCAAGATCGAACCCTCTGAATCAGAGAACTGATAACGTTCAAACGGCGTGAGCACACCGGCTGACATCGCAATTCCCGAACCGATAAACGTTTCGCGCGTTCCGGCTGCGCACGAAGAGACCTGCTTCGCAAAGAACCCGTCGGCGAACATGTTCATAGCCCTGGCGACCTGGATCGCCAGCGTCGCCCTCTTGTTGCTCCCGCAATTTTTCGCGCTTCCGTATGTCGCGATGCGTTTCCGAGGCGTGCAACCGACCGCGGAAACACTGCTTGCCGACAAGAACTTTATTCTGATCATGGTGGCCGGCGTGCTGCCGGCCCACATATTCACGTTGATTATTGTGTGGCTGGTCGCGACGCGCTTCGGCGAACGTTCAATAATCGACGCCCTGGCCCTGAAGTGGGACGGAAAATTCACACTCGCGCGCAGCGTAGGTCTGGCAATTGTCCTCTATGTGGCCGCCTTGCTGCTGACGATGGCTTTCGGCGGTCAGGGTACGGCGCTGGACAAGCTGGTCGAAAGCTCGCGCGCCGCGGCCCTCACTATTGCTTTTCTAGCCGTGGCCACGGCGCCAATTGTTGAAGAGAGTATCTATCGCGGGATTCTCTACCCGGCGTTCGCGCGAGTTTCGGGCGCCAAGGTGGCCATTGTCGTGGTGACAATTTTGTTTGCGTTGCCGCACGTGCCGCAATACTGGCCCAACATCGCGGTGATTGCCTCCATCACGCTGCTCAGCGTCGTACTTACAATCCTGCGCGCCTGGACAGGCCGCCTGTTGCCATGCATTGCGGTACATCTGGTCTTTAACGGAATCCAGTCGGTCATCATCGTATTCGATCCGTATCTCCGGGCAGCCTTCGAGAACATGCGGCATGCGCGCGGGACCAGCTCGATCCTGCAGCTGCTAACCTCGCTTCATTAATGGACTATGAAGTCATCGTCGTTGGCGGTGGCATCGGTGGGTTGACCGTCGCCGCCGTCCTCGCCGCTCGCGGAGTCAACGTCTGCCTTCTCGAAAGGCAGTCGCAGGTGGGTGGCTGCGCCGCGCCCGTCGCACACGGTGGCTACCAGTTCGATCCTACTTTTGGGCTGTATACGGGATGGGGACCGGGCGAAGTCTACGACCGTCTCTGCCATGAGTTGGGTGTAAGTGCACCGCGAGCAGACTTACAGTCGCCGGCTTACGTTACTCGATTGCCGGACGGAATCGACATCCCTCGCGTCAGTGATCAGGAAGAGTTTGAAAGTTCTCTTCGAAACGCATTCCCCGAGTGCCCGCAAGCCGCGATCGACTTTTATCGGCACCTTGGCAGCGCTAACCGGTCGCAGAAATCAATGGCGGAATATCGCGACGGATGTTCGTCCCGCTTTCACGCGTTTGTGGATGTCCAGCTTCAGGCAATTGCTCAAGCGTCACTTGACACTTGCAGTTGTGAATTTGCGGCTGGCGTCCTTGATCCACTTCGTCGTTTTTGGCGCATCCAGGGCGGCATACAATCGCTCATCGAGCTTCTGGCGGAATCGTTCCGGCGCAACGGCGGCAGGCTCCGCCTTGATACTCCGGTCCTGCGGCTGGCTTATGGATCAAATGATCTACCCGTCGGCGTTGACCTTTTGAACGGTGAGCGGGTAGTCGCCACGAGGGCCGTCGTAAGCAATCTCACAGTCTGGGACACGTACGGCAAGCTGGTCGGACCTAATCGCACACCGCGGCCGTCTTTGGCCGCTTTAAGAGAGATGCATGCGTACGGTGTCTATCAGACATTCCTGACCCTGACTCCGCGAGGAGCAAAGACGGCGTCTCCACTGCTGATTGCTGCCCCCGTCAATGCCGGAGATTCGAACCTGGAGCCTGAACAACTAATCTTCTGCCCAAACGCTCTCGCAACCAGTGCTGAATCTGACCATGCTACAGCAGTGGTTTCGGCCTTCACATCCGCGGAAGATTGGTTTTCGTTTCATGAGGATCACGGGGCGTTTGAAGCACGCGATCAGGCGATGCTGGAAAAAGTCTGGAGCCGCCTGCATGGAGCAATGCCGGAACTCGGTGAAGGGATCGAAATAATCGAAACTGCGAGCCCGCAGACCTTCTATGAAACCGTCCGACGCCGTTTTGGGATGATCGGTCGTCCGACACCATCGCTCAACCGAATGACAGGCGCTACTGTTTACCCGAATCTGTGGATCGCGGGGGACACGGTCGCGGGAGGAGCCGGCATTGAGGGCGTAGTTGACTCGTCCTGGCAGCTCGCCCGCCGAATCATCGCCTGAATTTGCCTGCTCCACTCGTCAATTGTATAGTGTCTGCGAACACTCGACTATGTACATAACAATTGATGAGTTGGACCGGCGTCCTATCTATCGCCAGGTGGCGGACGAGATAAAGGCGCTCATTGCGCGCGGCAGTCTAAGCGAGGGCATGGCTCTGCCTCCGGTTAGACAGGTCGCAGACGACCTCGGGGTCAACCTAAACACTATCGCGACGGCTTATCGTGAATTACAGAAGGAAGGGCTGCTGAAGGTGCGGCATGGGGCTGGGGCGGTAGTTTCTTCCCGGCGACTGGCCCAGCAGAGCGATGCGGATTTACGGAAAGCATTACGGGCAAGCTTGGCCCACCTGGTGCTGGCGGGCCTGCCGCGCACTGAGATTGTCGAGATAGTTAATGAAGAACTGCGCGACCTGTTTCGGCGCGAGCGTCAGTCTTAGTTGATCGGGTTCTTGATGGCGTTAATAGAGCGTCCACCGCCATCGGGATCGCGCGGGCCCGCGTTCGGATGAACCACCGAAGGAGCGCTAATGCTACTGCCCGACGAACCTGTTCCCACGCTGCCGGATCCACTGCTGCCAACACCGCCGGAATTGCCACCGCCGGGATAACCCGAATTGGAGCCAGTCCCCAGATTGCCGTTATTGCTGGTAATCACGTTGGGATTACTGTAGGGACTCTGATTGTTGGAATTACCATATCCGTACATGGGATAGTACGCTCCGTAATAACCACCGTATGGGCTTCCCCATCCATAATGGAACGGGAGAAAAGTGTAGCAACTTGAGAAGGGACTCCAGGTCCATATACCGGTTCTGCTCGAGGAAGCGCTTCCTCCGAACCAACTGTTGGCCAGGAGAAAGGCGCTCACCGTTCGTGCTGACAGTCGGGCATTGGCCTGAGCTAAGGTTTGGCCACGGCTCTTGCTCCAGTCATCAAATTCGTCTTTGTCGGCATCGGTAATTTTGGCAATCGCCGCGGGAGCACCGCTAAACGAAACTTTCTTGCCGCCCTTAACTACGTCGTCCTTCCTTTCACTGAGAGACACGCGGCCTTTGCGAACAAACAACTGCGTTTCACCCGGCACGGCATTAATCCGGTAGACGCCCGGCCGCACGATCGTCAAGCGTTGTTGGGCGGTCATAATCGGAATATACAACTGTGCATCACCCGGTCCGGTGGCTTCGATGATCGCACTGCCTTTGTTAAGCCGCACCAGGAGATTGTCGAGCGAGGTATCCTCCATGACGATTTCGCTACGTTCCGCAAGCCGTAGATAAGTACCCGGATTCAGCAGCACCTCAACTTGTCCACTAACCCCGGTGCTGACGACGTCCCCTGATTCAAGATCGTCATTGCTCGTCAGCAAACGGACGGACTTCCCTTCACTCTTCACCGAAACTTTGCCGGTGACCGCGTTGACGCCTCCCGCCTTGGCCGAGATACCGAAGCGTTCGCGATTCTGTGCAAGTGCAACCGTGCCAAACGCAATCAACGCAACTAGCGCCACGAAGAATTTGAGTGTGGAAAATGAGGTTCTCATTGATGCCTCCTGAACAAGTTGAGCGGTACCGGGAAGAGTGGTGGCGATTATACGCCTGGGGCCGGATAAGTCCAATAGAATTCAAAGCGATGGATCTTGACGCGTTGCCGGCTGTGATGAATTGACGTGAATCACATTGTCATTTGAATCCAGATAGAAGTGGCGACTGCCGGCAGCAGGCGCGTTTGCTGTCGGCTGCGGGTCAGCCGTGACCGCAAATTCGTTTGCGTTCGCGATTATTGAAAAGCGATAGCCGCGGAGATTTGGGTTCGTTCCAGCAAACCTTTGATCGAGAAATCCCAGTTGCACCAGAGTGTCGAAGTCTTCGTACGAATTGCGCATCGCCTTGGCTTGAGTCTGCGCTGAGGCAATTGTGCGAATAGTTTGAATGGCCGAAGTCTCGTCAGCCGCGCTCACCGATTTTGGATAAGCGCCGGGGCCTTGGGGACCGGACGAAGAGCACCCGGATAACAGGCCGGCAGCTAGCAGACAGATTGCCCAACGAAGCTGGTTTTTCCGATGCATACTCGCGCCCCTTAGTTCTTAGTCTCGTAGTAGCCCTGCTTGGTGCGCGCTTCTAAATCCGGATGATCAACCAGGTGGAGCGTGACCCTGTGCCAGGCGCCGTCGCGCATCCGATTGGCCGGCCGGTACCCGATGCTGTATACAGTGCCCAGATCGCGAATAACCTGATCGTATACCTTGTCCAGGTCACTCAACTTTGCTGCCCGATAAATTACGTTGCCACTTTCCAGGGCCAGCGAAACGAGCTGTTCCCGCGCCATTGCGTAGGCAATCGGCGGAGTACCCGTAGAGCCCGCTTCTTTTTCCGTGTCGAGATAAACAGGCACCACGATCGTATTGAGACGGCGGACATTGTCCAGCAACTGCTCGAAAGGCGTCCTCGAGCCATCGCCGTAAACTCCGGGCAGGGCGTTGTCGACTCCATCAGTCATCACCACCACCGCACTACGCCGTCGCTCGATACGCGACTGAATGACGATGTGATCCAATACAAACATCAGCGCGTCCCAGAAATTCGTGCCGCCGACGGGCTTTAGCATGCCGTCGAGGCCTTGCTTGACGGCGACGCGGTCGTCGGTCAGTTTCGCAACCGTCTGGATTTCCGCGGTGAATGTGACCACCGCGATTCGATCTCCGGGGCGAGTAGCGTCAACGAAGCGCTTTGCCGACTTGCGAATCAAATCAATTTTCTTGGCGGTCGAGCCGGACAGGTCCAGCAACAGCACCAGATCGAAGGGCGAATCGGCCGAAGCGAAAAATGAAATTTCCTGCGGCGCGCCGTTGTCGAACACGGCAAAATCCTTCTGTTCCAGCATCTTGGGGTTGCGCGCTTTGTGATCAAAAACGCTGACATTCAGATTCACCAAATCGGTTTCGATCTTTACGACGTCGACGGGTTCCGGAGATTGGGCGGGGACGGTGAGCAGTGAGCAGCTAACAGTGAGCAGTAAGCAGTGAGCAGTGAACAGCAAAGGAAAGAGTCTGAGTAGTGAGCGGGGAGCGCTGAGCGTTTTGCGTGAAGCGAATGGGACTGAGATTCTAACCCATGATCTCATGGCGAATGAATTTAACTAGATCACTTCGGGGACAAAAGGATTACTGCTCACCGCCTCACTGCTCACCGCTCACCGCTCACCGCTCACTACTTCGCGAAGTAACCGCGCTTGCCGCGCGCGACTGTGTTAGGGCGGTTGACGGTAACTTTGATGGCCCGCCACGAGCCGTCGCGGACTTTGTTCATAGGACGATACGCCAAAGTATAGAGCGTGCCAAGATCGGCGACGACACGATCGTATGCGCCGGCCAAATCTTCCAGCTTCTCGCATTCATAGAACGCGCCACCGCCGGCGTCGGACAATTCTTTCATCTGGTCGTGCGCGAGGTCGAAAGTCTCCTGCTGAATATCGAGCGGGCTCAACGGCTGATAAGTCTGCGTGTCTGTCCAGATAGAATAAATGACGCCATCAAATTCCTTGGCGCGGCGAATCATCTCTTCGTATGACGCAGTCGAACCTTCGCCGGTCACATTGGGCAGAACGCTGTCCAGGCCGTCGCTGATGACAACGATCGCATTACGGCGTGAGTCCTTCGACTCGCGAAAGACTTCATCGATCGCGAACCCGACCGAGTCGTACAACCTGGTACTGCCTTCGGGTCTTTGAATCGCGCGGATTCTCTGCCGCAAAACTTCATGGTCACTCGTCAACGGTGAGACTACGACCTGGCCACCGGCGAACGTGATCACACCAATTCGATCAAACGGCCGCGCCGCATCGACGAAGTGCAAGGCGGCTGACTTGATTAATTCGACAACCGTGGCCGTCGAACCTGAGAGATCGACCAGCAGTACGAGATTAAAGGGCGCGGACGCCGATTCGAAATGCGCGATTTGCTGCGCGGCATTGTTTTCGTAGAGCCGGAAATCTTCTTTCGATAGCCCGTTCACTCCGCGATTGGTGCCGCGATCGACGACGCTTACATTCAATCCCACCAATTCGGTGTCAACGCGAATGACGTCGTTCTCTGAGATCTCCTGTGGGCCGGTATCCGGCGGCGCCGGTGTACCGGCGGCCACTGTCTGCTTGCCGGCTGGCAACTCAGGTCTTTGTTGCGGTGTAGGTGATTCCGCAGGCCCCAGCGGCACTGTGCGTGTCGGCGAGACCGAAGTCATGCGCGTGCTCGCGGCAGTGGCGGGTCGGATGTTTACGTTTCCGGCCTGTGAATACAGTCGAATTGAACCGGCGCCCGTTCCCAGTTTGGTTTGGAGTTGTGCTGAGCCGCCGCGTGGCGACGGTGAGCCCACCGTCGAAGTCACGGTTCCGGTTTTGGAATCAGCGATCAGTGCTGCGTTCGCATTCTCAGGAACGTCGACAGAGATTTCTCCCGAAAATGTCTGGACCAAAAGCGCCGCCGGCACACCCTGAACTTCCACAGCGCCGTCAGCCGTTTGAATTGCCAGATGCGCACGCGCGGGAACGCGCAGTTGCAGATTCACGCGCGGCGATCCCTTCGCCGCCCGCGCTAACCGAACGGAAAGCAGACCTTCCGTGTGCTCAACTATCGGCGGGATTGTGCTGGCCAGGCCATTGTCAGTAATGGCCGCGACCGAAACGTAATTCTCCGGCCACACTTCAACGGCGACAGCGCCGCGAAAGCTCTCGACGCGCACGTTTCCATTGGCCGGCATTTCAAACCTCAAACCGGCAACGCTTTGTGCGAAAGAAAAGTGCAGCGGTAGCACGAACGCCAGCGCCACAATCAAACCGATTAGTTTGTTGAAGATTGCAGTCGGGAAAGATTTGCTTGAGGCCCGATGGCGCATGGTACGCACGCCTCTGGCGTGCTCTCTTTTTACAAAGTCTCACGCCCGGAGGCGTGCGGACCGATCATCTCTCGATCATGTCCAGTATGGAATCCTTCGGCTTGGCCTCCGGTTTCGGTTGCGGCTTTTCGCTCGCACCAAATTCACCAAGTCGCAGCAGGAGGTTTCCCGCGTTCGAAGCATACGCCAACGCGTCTTCCTTATTAACGATGCCACTGCGAATCATTTTTTCGAGCACACCGTCAAATGTTTGCATCCCTTCGACCTCGCCCTGTTCCATCGCGTCCGTGAGCGACTTGCCTTCCTGCTCGCCGCGTTCGATGTACTCGCGCGTGCGCGACGTTGCTTTCAGAATCTCGATCGCTGCAACGCGGCCGCTGCCATCGGCGCGCGGCAAGAGACGCTGCGAGATGATGTAACGGAAGGAAGCCGCGAGTCGAGTACGAATGATCTGCTCTTCGTTTTTCGGAAAGACGCCGATGATGCGCTCGACAGTTTTCGGCGCGTCGATCGTGTGCAGCGTCGAGAGCACGAGGTGTCCGGTCTCGGCCGCTTCCAGCGCGACTTCCATGGTTTCGCGATCGCGCATCTCTCCGACGAGGATCACCTTCGGCGCCTGGCGTAAGGCCGCGCGCAGGGCCACCGCAAAGTTAGGCGTGTCGGAATGCAGTTCCCGCTGATGGATGGTTGAGCTCTTGTGATTGTGTAGAAACTCGATCGGATCTTCGATAGTGACTATGTGGTAATACTTCTGCTCGTTGATCAGATCGATCACGGCGGCCAGGGTTGAACTCTTGCCGCTGCCGGTCGGGCCGGTCACCAGCACAATCCCGTTCTTAATATCGATAATCTCGCGCAACTGGTCCGGCAGATTGAATTCTTCAAAACGGGGCGGGCGTTGCGGGATGACGCGCATGACAATCGCGTGCGTGCCGCGTTGCTTGAAGATGTTGACGCGGAAGCGACAGAGTCCGGGCACGCTGAAAGAAATATCGGCGGAGCCAAACTTGTCCAGACTCTCAGTTGCGCTCGAGTTCTCGCCAATCATGATCTTGGCGATGCCGAAGGTGTGCGCGGGCGTGAGCTTATCGAGTCCTGAGACGGCGACCGGCTGCAGTTTGCCTACCAGTTCAATTTGCGGCGGCCGGCCAGGTGAAAAGATCAAATCGCTCACTTTGTCAGATACGGCAAGCATCTGCTTCAGCACATTCGCGAAGTTCAGCGGAGCTGCGGCAGGTTGTTGGGTCGGTGGTTCGGCGATTGCGCTCATAATGGGTGGCACAGACTTCAGTCTGTGATCTTTCCGTAACACAGACTGAAGTCTGTGCCACGATCTAAAGAGCCTTGATTATGAAAAACGTAACGTCATCGTGCGCGCCCTGACCGTCAGTCCAGGCAATCAGGTCGCGATGCAGGACATCAATCATCTCGCGCGCGGGCTGGTCGCGGCACTCACGCACCGCCGCCACCATACGGTCGCGGCCATATTCTTCGCCCGCAGAATTCATGGCTTCCGTCACGCCGTCGGTATATAGGACAAAGACCTCGCCTGGCTCGATCGCTTCAAAGTACTCGTAATAGCGACTGTCCTTGAACATCCCCAGCGGCACGCCGCCGCGTTCCTCAAACCGGGTGGTGCCATCGGCCCTCATCAGCAGCGCCGGATTATGACCGGCATTTGAGTAGGACAAGGTGCGATTGGTCGCATCGAGAATTCCATAGAACGCCGTCACGAACTGATTGCGCTCGATCGATTCCCACAAAAGGTAATTAACCTTCGACATCGAGATGTGCGGCGCGTAACCGATGTGCGTCGCCGCCCGCAAGCTCGCCCGCAGGAAAGCCATCAGCAAAGCTGCCGGAACGCCTTTGCCGGAAACGTCGGCGATGACGATTCCGATCTGGTCGTCGTAAATCCGCACCCAATCGTAATAATCACCGGATACTTCTTCGGTTGGAAAGTTGTACGCGCTGATGTCGTAGCCTTCAATCTGCGGATCGCGCGGCGGCAGGAGTTGCAACTGGACCTGGCGCGCAACCTCGAGTTGCGTTTCCAGCCGCTGCTTCTCAATCAACTGCTCGTGCAGCATCACCTTCTCGATGATGATCGCAACCTGCGACGCCAGCAGCATCAACACTTCCAGATCGTCATTGGTGTACGCATCAAGCTCATCGCTTTCCAAATCGAACACACCAATGACTTCTTCATTCGAGATGATCGGCGCAACCATCTCCGACTGAGTGCGGGGCCGCGCGTTGATGTAACGCCGATCCTGCCCCACGTCATGCGAGACGTAAGGCTTTCCGGTTACGGCCACGTGGCCGATCAGGCCTTCACCCATTTTCAGATGAAGTTCCTGCAGGTCGTCGATGTCGTAACCACGGACTGCCTGTGTATGGAAGACGCAGGTTTCATCCAAAGCGCCCTCCCACTCGGCCAGCGGCGAGGAACACTTCACCAGGTAGATGCCCGCGGCGTCGTAAGGAATCAGCGAATCGAGCGTATCCATGACGAGATTCAACACCTCGTCCAGATCGAGCGAGCGACTGATCGTCTTCGTGATGTCGAGCAGCATCCGCAGCTTGTCTATGGTGGACAGGCCAGCGACGCTGGGTTGAATAGCTTCAGACATTGGACCCGCTGGTTAGAACGAGAAATGAAACGGAACGCAGCATCAGCAATAGATTATACTTGTTCTGCCCGAGTCGTAGAAGCACCTTTATATTCCTGCCAAAGATGCGTGACTTTGATGCGGTATTCGACCAACTGGCGGCTGACCCGGAAATGTCGCGCTATCTCGTTTGACTTGCGGCCTTGTCTGACAAAACGCTGCAGGGCAGCGTATGGAACTAGTGCCGCGCTGCCGACGGCATAAGCTGCCTCTTCATCGCCGTGATTGTAATCTCGGGCGAGCGTTTGTTTTGTTCTCTTCGATTCGGCACCCTCGATGACGCTCGGATTTCCACTGATGATCGCCAGACGATTAGGGTTATGGCCGAGAAATACGTGAGAGACTTCTTCCATCAGCGTCGCGCGATTTCGTTGCGGTCCATGAGCCGGATTCAGAATCACGAGCTTCCATCCGTTCGGCAAGGGACGCGAGCACGCCCCACCTGACCATTGCTCGGCGCCGTCACCCAAAAGATGCGCGCGAGACTCAGCCGAAAGACCTTCGATTTGATCGAAATTGACGACGAGTAGCCTGGCGAATTCCGCCAGCGCGAACGGATCGAGCGGCTGCTCGCCCTTCACCCCGGCAAAATCGCGCAACCCCAGCGCGTACAATTCAAATTGTTTTCGCTTGTCGCTGGAAGGAAGAGGATCGAACACGAGCGATTGTAACATTTGGAGTGCGCCGGCAGAGCGCAGCGGCGACGGCGCTCTGGATTGTTTATCCAGCTATGGAATGCAAACTTAATCGACTTGTTCTTGCCGGCGACCTG
>JBIOZK010000038.1:0-10016 GCA_044870975.1 Pyrinomonadaceae bacterium | reverse complement strand
ATCGGCAAGCAGTCTTACCTCGGCCTGATAATGACGAGCTACAACTTCATCGAAAAGCACAATCAACTTGGCGGCATCGATGGCAGCATCCAAATCAGCCCGCAGAAGACGTTTCGATTTCAGGTAGCCGGCTCGACTTCGCGCCGCTGCTTTTTTGAGCCGGCCCTGGAAGCACACCGGCCCGGTCCATCTGACGGTTGTTTCGCCGGTTTTGATCGCGATGATGAGGGCAA
Source organism: Pyrinomonadaceae bacterium (assembly GCA_044870975.1). Lineage (GTDB taxonomy): Bacteria > Acidobacteriota > Blastocatellia > Pyrinomonadales > Pyrinomonadaceae > UBA11740. The sequence continues at coordinate 9,783 of JBIOZK010000038.1, read as the reverse complement.
ACCGACCGGCCCATCGGCGACGAACGACTACTATCGCACCGGCAACGGCTTCGCTTATCGCTACAGTTACAACCGTGACGGGCGCCATTTTTATTACGGCGCAAACGGCAACGGGCAGACGCAGGACTATCGCGCGGATCTTGGTTTCACGCGGCGCCTCAACACCAATTTTGCCGGCGGTTATGTCGGCTACGGCTCGGAGAACAAGCCGAAAGCGAAGTTGATCCACTGGGGCATCAACAATAATTTTGGCACCAACTTCAACTGGCAGGGTCTCAGCCAGAATTTCTACCACGAAACCGGGACGAACTTTCAGCTTCAGCACAATACCGGGTTCGGTTTTGGCATCAACCTTGGTTATGAGCGTTTGTTCGAAGAAGAGTTCGGTCTGAAACGGACGGCCACACGCGAAGGCGCGTTCTTTGGACGGCCGGAGCGCTCCACCGGTCAGCACGGCGTTTACGCGTGGGGCGAGACCAAGCCGAGCCAGAAATACTCGTTCAGTACCTTCATGAGTTACGGCTGGAATAGTTTCGATTATGACTTTGGCGCGCTGCCGAAATTTATTCGGGTGAGTCCCGCCGCTTTGGCCGATCCGAATGCCGCGCTGGACCCGGGGCCGGGAAAGTCTTTCGGTATTGAATTGAGTGCTAACTTTCAGCCGACCAAACCGCTGAGCATGTCTATCAATTGGCAGCAGAGTAAGCTGCGCCGCAACGATACCGGCCTGCTGGCGTTCCAGGACAACATCTATTCACTTCGATCGACCTATCAATTCAGCCGTTTTGTTTTCGCCCGCGCGCGCATTGACTACGACACGCTGTCCTCGAATGCTCGGGGCCAATTCCTGTTCGGCTATACGCCAAATCCGGGGACGGCCTTCTACGTTGGCTACAACGATGACCTGACTTACAACGGCAACAATCCCTTTACCGCGCAGTTCGAGCCGGGTTTCCGACGCAACGGCCGAACGTTCTTCATCAAAATGTCCTACCTGTTCCGGAAGAGTTTCGGCGGATAGAACCCGGGCGCACTTCAAACCTCCGAGCTGTGATATTGGCGACATCTTTTGTGTCTACTTTTCAGGCCATGGAAAAGCCTGCGCCTAATGATTATCCAATCGAGGAACTGATTAGCCGCCGTTGGAGTCCGCGCGCATTCGCGGACCGCAGGGTCGAACCGGACAAGCTCGCGAGCCTGTTTGAGGCCGCGCGTTGGGCGCCGTCTTCATTCAATGAACAGCCCTGGTCGTTCATCGTGACGACGAAGGATAAGCCAGATGAATATGCGTTGATGCTGAGCTGCCTGGTCGAAAAGAACCAGCAATGGGCGCAACTGGCGCCCGTCCTGATGGTGTCAGTCACAAAGTTGAATTTCGCGAAGAACGGGAAGCCTAATCGTCACGCGTTTCACGATGTGGGGCTGGCGATGGGCACGATGCTGGTGGAAGCGACGGCCCTCGGCCTCGCGGTGCATCAGATGGCGGGATTCTCGCCGGACAAAGTCAGGGAAGCGTTCGGCGTGCCCGCCGAATTTGAACCGGTAGCGGCGGTGGCGATTGGTTACGCAGCCGATCCTGAGGTGTTGCCGTTGGCCTTTCGCGACCAGGAGTTAGGTCCGCGGCGACGCAAACCGATCAGCGAATTTGTATTCGCAGGTGCGTGGGGCAAGCCATCGCCTATTGTTTCAGACGCGCGACCTTAAGAGCGGCGGAGGCGGCAATATTTCTCCAGAGACTGCTCACGGATTCTGATACGACCCGACACCCTGACAATCCGCCTTCAGAACCGCTTCACGCCTGCCAAATTCTGACGCAGCATTAATCAAACAGATTACTAGATCAGTTTACAAAAGCCTCAATGTAACCTTCAGGGGCGCGGCGGCGTATTGACCTGACGCGTGCTAAACTACCACCTGCTAGCAAAGATTTCCGAGTAATGTTTTTGTCAAACCTCTCTAATCTATGGCGAACGGCTGCATTTTGCGGGGCCACAGCTGTATTCATTTCAACGACGGCGTGCAAGAGCGATTACCCGGCGTCGGGCAAGACGTCGGACGGAAAATCGCAGATACGCCAGGTCAAGACCGCCAAAGTTACTGAGATACCTATCGGCGAAACGGTAACTGTTAATGGAAATCTTGCCGCCTACGATCAGACGACAATTAGTATGAAAGTGCCCGGACGGCTGCAAACGATTGGCGTGGATTTCGGCACCGTCGTCCGCAAAGGACAAGTCATCGCGCAACTCGAGCAGCAGGATTATCAGCTGCGGGTTCAGCAGGCCGAGGCGGCCTTGGCCCAGGCGCGTGCACGGCTCGGGCTGTCTCCCGACGGGACGGACGATCGCGTCTCTGCCGAAGAAACCGGCACGGTGAGAAGTGCTAAGGCCGTCGTCGACGCCGCGAAGGTCAAGCGCGATCGGGCAACCAAACTGGTAGAGCAGGGAATTACGCCGCGCGCGGAATGGGAGTCCGTCGATTCGGAATTCAAGGTGGCTTTGAGTCGATACCAGGATGCGCTGGAAGAGATTCGCAACCGTCAGGGCTTGCTGGCGCAAAGAAGATCGGAACTGTCTCTGGCCAAACAGCAACTCGCGGACACGATCGTCTATGCACCGCTCGACGGTGTCGTTCAGGAAAAGAAGGCCAGCGCCGGTGAGTATCTGGCGGCGGGTGCGCCGGTCGTCACCGTCGTGCGTATCGATCCTCTGCGATTGCGCGTGGAGGTTCCCGAGCGCGAATCTCACAGCATCCGCATGGGGCAAAGCGTTCGCGTCATTGTCGAAGGCGACCCCGAATCCTACCTCGGTTATGTCAAACGTCTCAGTCCTACGATCAGCGAGCAGAATCGCGTCCTCTCAGTCGAAGCCGACGTGCGCAACAACGGTCGTCTTCGTCCGGGCGCTTTTGTTAAGGCCGAGATCGTGACGAACCAAACCAACACTGCCGTCACCGTTCCGGCAAATGCTCTGGTGACGTTCGCGGGAATCGATAAGGTAATCATCATCGAGAACGGCAAAGCGATCGAGAAGACTGTCACGGTTGGCAGGCGGGGCGACAACTGGATCGAAATCAAATCCGGTATTAGCACCGGACAGTCGGTGGTGCTCGATCCCGGCAATTTACAGTCGGGTCAGAGCGTGACAGCGACAGATTAATGCAGAAGCTGGCCGAAATTTGTATCCGCCGACCGGTCTTTGCCGCGATGATCGTTTTGTCTCTGGTCGTCGTCGGCTCGGCGAGCTATTTCAAACTCGGCGTCGATCGATTTCCCTCCGTCGATCTGCCAACCGTTAGCGTCCGCACGCAGCTGCCCGGCGCATCTCCGGAAGAGATGGAGACGCTCGTTTCCCAGCCAATCGAAGAAGTCGTCAACACCGTCGATGGCATCGACAACCTGCGATCGGTCTCGGTGCAGGGAAGCTCAATCGTGCTCGCGACTTTCAACCTCAATCGCGACATCGACACCGCGGCCCAGGACGTGCGGGATCGCGTCGCCACGGTGGTGCGCGACCTGCCGCCGGATACGAAGCCGCCCGTCATCGCAAAATTCAACAACGACAGTACGGCGGTAATCACCGTTGCGCTCTCCGGTCAAAGATCGATTCGAGAGCTGACTGAATATGCCGACAAGATTGTGAAAGTGCAGTTGGAACGCGCCGGCGGTGTGGGCGAAGTCAACGTCGTCGGCGGCCTCGATCGATCGATCAATATTTGGATCGATGCAGAACGACTGACCGCCTACAAGATTCCGATCACCAAAGTCCGCGACGCGCTGCAGCGTCAGAACGCGGACGTGCCTGGCGGCAATGTCGAAACGGACAAGCGCGAACTGGTGCTACGGACGCTGGGGCGCTACTCCGACCCGCGCGAGATGGAGAACCTGGTTGTCGCCAATATCAACGGTGCGCCCGTAAGAATTCGCGACATCGGCCGGGTAGAAGACGGCACGAAAGAGCGGCGGTCTATTGCCAGATTGAATGGCGTGCCGACAGTCACCCTCGAAATTCGTCGCCAGTCAGGCGCCAACACGGTCGAAGTTATTCACAACGCCAAGCAGCAGCTCGATCGCGTGAAAGGGCAGCTGCCTGCGGACATCAAGCTGGAAATTATTCGCGACCAGGAGCGCTACATCGGCTCGGCGTTACATGAAATCACGCGTCACCTCGTGCTCGGCAGCATCCTCGCAAGTCTGGTGGTGTTGTTATTCATGCGCTCGTGGCGGTCGACCTTGATTGCGGCCGTGGCGATACCGTGTTCCGTGGTTTCGACCTTCGCGATGATGCGGGCGATGAACTTCACCCTGAACGGCGTGACCATGCTGGCGCTCGTATTGATGGTTGGGGTGGTGATCGACGACGCGATCGTGGTGCTCGAAAATATCTTCCGGTTTGTGGAAGAAAAGCGCATGAGCGCAATGCGCGCCGCCAAAGAAGCGACTGCCGATATTGGCCTGGCCGTTATGGCGACGACGTTTTCGCTGGTCGTCATCTTCCTGCCGGTTTCGTTCATGTCGTCGATTTCCGGACGGTTCTTATTTCAATTTGGAATTACCGCGGCGGTGGCCGTCCTGGTCTCGCTGCTGGTGTCGTTCACGCTGACGCCGATGATGAGCGCCCGGCTCCTGCGCACTGAAGACGCCGCCGCTGGTCATTCGCACGATCATCATCACGACACGGTTGCCTCTGCGTCTTCCCGCCGAGGTTTCTATTCCTACATCGATCGTTCCTATTCCTGGATGTTGCGCTTTGCCATGCGGCATCGCATTGCGGTGGCGGTGGTTGCGCTCGCCGTCGCCTTGTCCAGTATTCCGCTCTATCGCGTGGTCAAGCAGGAGTACATTCCTACTGACGTCGATGAAGCCGAGTTCGATGTGAACGTCAATGCCCCCGAGGGTACCAACATCGACGCCATGGATCAGACGATGCGGGCCATCGAAAGGGATTTGATGGACACTCCGGGGGTGCGTCTGATCCAGTCGTCGTCGGGCGGATCGTTTTTGGGCGCGGTAAATCAGGGCGGTGTTTATGTGCGGATTGCGCCGCACGAGGAACGAACCTTTTCGCTCACCAAGCTTTGGAATTCGATCAGGGCGGGCCATCCGTTGGCGGCCTTTCGCGGCAACTACACTCAGCGCGACGTGATGTCCGAAGTGCGGCGACGCATGCAGAAGTACGCGCCCTTCCGCTTCGGTGTCCGGAACGCCCCATCATTCAACATCGGCGGCGGTAATAACGATATCGACTTTGTGTTTCGCGGGCCGGACCTGCAGTCATTGGCGAAGTACGCTGATACGCTGCGGCTCAAGACGACCACCAAAGAAATTGATGGCGTGGTTGACGCTGACACGACGCTAAAACTGGACAAGCCTGAGTTGCGTGTCCATATCAATCGTGACCGCGCGGCAGATCTTGGGGTGGACACGTCTGACATTTCGACTGCGTTGCGTCTGATGGTTGGCGGCGACGATCGGGTTTCGCGCTATCGCGACCCTTCGGTCAACGAGGATTACGACGTCCAGTTGCGTTTGACTGAATCAGATCGCAAGGACGCGGCGACGATCTCGCGGCTCTATGTTCCCTCGACGCGCGCCGGTTTGGTGCGGGTGGATAGCCTCGTCGATATCAAGGAGGACATAAGTCCTTCTCGCATCGATCGACTTGATCGACAGCGGCAGGCTTCGATGCGCGCCGGCATAGCTCCAGGATTTGCGCTGGCTGACCGGCTCGAGGTATTGCGCAAAGCTGCGGCGTCGATGAACCTGCCCGCTGCCTATACGACGACCGTGGCCGGACGTGGCCGCGAACTTGAAAAGACTTTCGTGGAATTCCTGTGGGCGTTTCTGCTGTCGATCATCTTCATGTACATGATCCTGGCGTCGCAGTTCGAAAGCACGATGCACCCGCTCACCATTCTGCTCAGCCTGCCCTTATCGGTTCCGTTTGCCTTGCTCTCGCTATGGATGACCGGCGACACGCTCAATCTTTATTCGGCCTTAGGTGTGCTCGTGTTGTTCGGCGTCGTGAAGAAGAATGCGATTCTGCAGATCGATCACATGAATAACCTGCGCGCGTTCGGCATGGAACGCGAACCGGCAATTCTCCAGGCGAATCGGGATCGGCTGCGTCCGATCCTGATGACGACGTTGGCCCTGGTAGCCGGCATGGCGCCGCTGGCATTGGGCACTGGGCCCGGCGCGGAAGAGCGACGCTCGATCGCGATCGTGGTTATCGGCGGCCAGTCTCTATCGCTGCTGCTGACGCTCATCGCCACGCCCGTCGTCTATTCCCTGCTCGACGATTTGCGCTCAACTGCGCGCTGGCGAAAATTGGCGACTACGACGGGAAGGGCGGCTTCACCGTTGACCGGTCTCGTGCGTCGCCTGGCGCCCTCTCGCAGAGGCGAATCGTCCGCATCTTCTGAGGCTGCCCCTCCATCCGCGCCGGCGCTTCACACCGACGACTAAGTTCACTGCTTAACGCGGAATGTAGCCGCGTCCGCCAGAGAATCGCCAATAATTGCATACTCGCCGGGTTGCAAAGATTGGAGTGGTCGCAGCTCCATATAGTTGACGAAGAGCAATCTGCCCGGCCCGGCTGCAACCTTCAGACGCTCCAATACACGCCGCTGCAAGGGGACATTATCTTCCGCAAAGGGCGCGTAGCCCTTCCTTCCCTTAAGCAGGGAGATCTTAAGAAACCGATCTGATTTCGTCGCAGACAATCGCACCATTTGATGTGGCGGCGGATCCATGCGGTCGGCGACGAAAACGAAGAAACGGAGTTGCTCATTCGTCAGGACTGTCGGTGCAGTTCTTCCGGAAACTCGCACGCGCGTTACCTTGTCCTCGACGGCGGGTTGAAAGACATTCGCCGAGATGGCGCCGGCTTCGAACGGCAAGGCCACCAGCTCGTTTTTCGAAAGGTAATAGATTTTTGTTAAATCGTTCGGCGGATCAGGAAATGAGTTTTGGGAAGTCTGCGCCGCTAGGCTGAGGACTGTCAAAGTCGCGAGCAGGAATGTTCGAATGATTGGCAGATTCGGGAGGATGTTCAAGACCATCTTAAGTTGTGAGCGCCTCAGGTACATCCTCGGGCAATTTCAAGATCTTCTCCCAGCCTGAGTTGTCGGCACGCATCTTCGCGGTCAAATCATCACGCAGTTTGGTCAGGCGATCGCTCAAGCCGCGCGGATATTTATGAAGATCGGCAAACCGATTCATTTGATCGGCAACGAACGCCTTCTGTTTTTCAATTGATGGAATCGGCGAATATTGGCCATTGTCCCAGAAGGGCTCGATGAGTCGGCTAACGGCGATTGCGCCTGGAATCTCGACGTGTTCATCATCCAACCCGGTGACGTCGGCGACGTAGTTGCCGTTCGCATCGATACCGCGAAAGACCTGTAGGCAGCCGGGCAACGTCGTTTTGTCGAGCGAGTTGGACGCCTTCAAAGTCGGCAGGCCGTTGATGACGCAGGCTTTGAAAATTACGCCGGCAACGTTCTTGACCTCGCTCGAAAGTTTGGTGCCGATGCCGAAGCCGCTGACTTCGGGGAACTCAGCGACAATCTTGGTCACCTTCTCGACGTTCAGATCTCCGGTCAGGTTCGGGCGCAAACCGTGCAGTCCGTTGGCTTCGAAGAATTCCAGACACCATTTACCCAACTCTGCGAGATCGCCTGAGTCGACCCGATATCCTTTGAACGCTTTGCGCCGTGCTTCAGTGGAAGTTGCCGCCATCGCCGCATGGACGGCGCCCATATAAACGTCGATCGTATCCAGCAGAAGGGTCGTGCCGTTTGGGTTCGCATCCAACCATCTTTCGAAAGCAACTTGCTCAAAATGCTTCGGCTGTCCGGTGCGCGGTTCGGTTTCAGGTTCGTCGAGGTAGGCAAGAAATGCTTGCTGCCAGTAATGCGCGATAGTGCCAACCGCGGGGATGTCGAGGCGGTGCGCGGCTTCCATATTCGAGGTGTCATTAAAGCCGCCGATGAAAGCGTAGGTAGCGATATCGACCGCCCGCTCGATGTCACCGTTGCGTCGCAGCGAAAAATCAGAGAGCCAACGGTCGCCGGCCGCCATGCGAAATTGCATCGCCGTGCTCGCCGTAGTCATCGGCAAATCAAACGCATGTTCGAATTTGATTTCCTGGGCCTGCGTTAGTCCGAACTTTCCGGTTATGTCGGCGATTGGTTGCTGCGCGAACATGATTGTGCCCGGTCGCACGGCCCGGATGGTGCCGGCGAACTGAATGTCTTCGATGGCTTTCGCGAATCGTTGCAGGCCGCCGCGATCCTGCTCGAGAAACCGCAACCGCGGCCGATCGAGTTGGCTGTCAACCAGCAGTCGAATCAAACGCTCATGACCCAGCACGGGAGCAAACGGCAGCTTGCGCTGCGTCACATAAAACGTGGCGGTCATTTCGCTCAACGGCTGATCGTGCACGCGCGTCACGTTCTTGTAGGACGCGTCGCCCATCGCGGCGTGATAGCGATCGAAATTCAGGGTGCCCATTGAGGTCAGATAATACTCCGCGGCTGGCCCAGGCGAAAAGGCTTAAAAAAGAGTTTTGAGTTTTGAATTCTTAGTTTTGAATTTAAGGGTTCTCGCTGGTTGTCTTGACGATTGACCTTGGGATTCGAATGAGTTCTTCAACCCGGGCGAGGGCTTCCGTAACGTCGATGGGTGCGAGATTTGCTCTTGGAGCAAGAGTAGCCAGAACTTTGTTTCTCTGGCTTCAGTCCATTGGGAGTTAACTTCAAAACTCAAACTTCAAAACTCATAATTCAATTTGCGCCCGCGGCCTTGGCCTCGTTGCCAATAATCTCCGCGCCGACGTCGCGCATTTCTGCTACTGCCTTTGCGCCGTCGCCGGGATTCACATTCACGGGCCGCATTGTGTCGGCCAGGGCTTTCACCTTGAATCCTTGACGCACGCCGCCGATGACTGTTTCCTTGACGCAGTAGTCCGTGGCGAGACCGCCCACCCAAATTTCGCCGACGCCCTCTTCGCGCAGCAACTCGCCCAGATTCGTGCCGTCGAAGCCGGAGTATCCGTCCGCGGTGTCATCAATGCCTTTGGAAATAATCGTGATGCGCGGATCGTCCAGCAAGTCAGGATGAAACTCAGCGCCCGTCGTGTTCTGCACACAGTGAAAGGGCCAGACACCTCCATACGCCGCGAAATGGTTCGTTTGTGGTGGGTGCCAGTCTCTGGTTTTGTAAACCGGTTCGCCCCGATCGAGAAACTCCTTTATGAGCGTGTTCAGCGGCGCAATCACTTCATCCCCATGCGCGACCGCCAGCGATCCACCCGGGCAAAAATCATTCTGCACGTCTACCACAATAAGAGCTTTCTTCTTCGTTTCAGGCATAAGTCTCCATCGAATGTTTAAAAACCGGGCTTCCCCGGCCTGGCGACTACAGACACGGACTGCATCTGCTAAACATGATTCAGTGGCTTCATTCTTAGATTACCGCTGCGTGGAGTAGGCTGCAACGCGCGAAGAATTTTTGTTGACTTTAGATTTGATTACCGGTAGAAGCATCCACGCAAGCGTCACTTCTGCTGTATCAACTACACACCCGTCGGATAACACCATGTCAGTCCGTCTTCGGAGGTTAACAATGACGACCAACCCGCTAGCTCGAATACTATCGGTTTTCGTTTTCCTGTGCGCGGCGACAGTTACGGTTTGGGCGCAACCGCAGCCACAGAATGTTGAGCCCTTGCGCTGGCGATACATTGGGCCGGTGGGCAATCGCGTCACGTCGATCGTCGG
>JBIOZK010000037.1:0-10400 GCA_044870975.1 Pyrinomonadaceae bacterium | reverse complement strand
TCTCCTGAAGATCTCCGATGACGGCGTCTACCGATTCAAGGAGTCGTAACTTGGTACCCCCTGAAAACTTTCATTTTACGAATTCCGTTCCGACTTCCTCACGCAACTTCAGCCATTTGGAGAATTATCCAAAAATCCGAATCGGCCTGCCTGGCTTTTGACGATATGCTCAATAAAAGTGGAGTCCCTGTCGGCACATACTTTGCTCAGACTCGCTTTACCAGAAGTGCGAAATTGCTCGCAGTCCTTTCTCAAGTAGCTTAGTCGGTCTGATAAAAACCCTGTGGAGGAGTTAAAAATGAATCGATCGATTTTTCTTGCCGCGGTCGTTGTGTGTTTGTGTGTGGTAAGCGCTGGCTTTGGCCAGACGGTTACCAGCCGCGTAAGTGGCACCGTGAAAGACGCCGCTGATGCGGTGATTTCCGGCGCGACTGTGACCCTGATTGATGCCTCGTCAAAGGAAAACAAAGTCGTCACTACCAATGATGAAGGTGTCTTTTCAATAACGGACGTTCGTGTCGGCAGCTACGTGCTCGTCGTCGAGCGAACCAACTTCAAAAAGAAACAGATCACCGGAATCGACATTCACGTCGACACTCCAGCGGTCTTTAACGTCGTGCTCGAACCGGGCGGCGTAACTGAGACTGTTTCGGTGACCGCCTCTGAAGCGCAGACCCTGATCCGCACTGAAGATGCAAAACTCTCGACGACAATTGACGTCAGACAGGTGCAGGACCTGCCGCTCAACGGCCGCAACCCTATCAACATTGCGGGCGGTATGGCGGGTGTGAATACGAACACGAATATTCGCCAGTCGGTCATCAACGGACTGCGCGGATCGTTTTCGAATATCACCTGGGACGGAATTGAAATCAATGACAACCTGGTGCGTACTGACTCGCTGTTCGGCGTGAATACTCCGAGCGTGGCCGGCGTCGCTGAATTTACCCTGACGACCCAGAACGCGGGACCGGATGAAGGTCTCGGTATTGCGCAGGTCAAATTCACGACTCCGCGCGGCGGCAAGAAGTATCACGGTGAAGCGTACGACTACTATCGCAACAGCAAGTTCGATGCGAACACCTTCTTCAATAACAACACTATCGATCCCAAGACGGGATTGAGCTTGCCGAAGCCATTGCTGCTTCAGCATCAATATGGTTTCAATGTTGGCGGGCCATTCGCATTACCGCGACCGGGCGAGGGCGGGCCATCACTGACGCAAAAAGGAAAGTTGTTCTTCTATTTCTTCTATGAGTTTACGGACACCACCCAGGACTTCACGCCGCTGCGTACGGTTTTGTCTGCGGGAGCTCGCACCGGAAACTTCGTTTATCCGGCTACCTGCACCGCCTCCGGAGCGACCGCTTGTCCGGCAGGTATTACGCCCGGTCAGTTAGTGACGGTCAATGTCCTGGCGAAGGCCGGATTGCCGATTGATGCTCGTAGCGCTCAGTTGATCGCTCTTACCCCGGCCTCGAATAACAACGACGCCGGTGATTCGCGCAATACGCAGGGCTTCCGTTTCAATACTCCGAACGGCAGCACGGGCCGCAATATCGGCTTCCGCATCGACTATGACATCAATTCGAAGAACCGCGTGGAAGGCATCTACTCGCACTTCCTTTCGATTCTGCCGAACGATGTGCAGTTGAACGACATCGGCGAACAATTTCCGGGACTGCCGGGCGGCGGACAGGAGTCGAACAGGCCGCGTTATGCGTTAGCGTGGCATTCCAGTATCACCAATAGCCTGACGAACGAACTGCGTTTTGGCTTTTCGTCCAGCACGCCAACCTTCTTCAATCGCGAGAAATTCGACCTGGGCTACCGCCTGGTGTTCGATCTTGGAATCACCAACCCGATTCAGAACTTCCTGCAGCAGGGACGCGCGCCGCGCAATCACGATCTGCTCGACAACGTCACCTGGGTGAAGGGCAATCACGTGTTCAAGTTCGGAACCGCGTTACGCTGGATCGACATTCTGAACTTCAATGACGCGGGTACCGTCCCGCAGTACACACTCGGTTACAACACGACAACCTCTCCGTCTCCGGCAGCGTTGGCTAATAACACAACCAACTTTCCGGGCGGTATTTCGACCTCGGACTACAACAATGCGGTGAATCTGGCCGCCTTCCTTACCGGTCAAGTCCGGGCTGGAACGCAGACCTTCAACATCACCGACACGAATTCCGGATTCAAACGCGGCATCGGCTCGATTCGCCATCTCGACTACACGACGATGGCGTTCTATGGCGGTGACACGTGGCGCCTGCGGCCGAATCTCTCGGTTAATCTGGGATTGAGATGGGAATACGTCGCGCCGCTTACCGAAAGAGACGGCCTTGGGCTCATGCCAAAGGACACTTCGTTAGCTGCGCTTAATAATCCCCTGACAGTGCTGGATTTTGCCGGGAAAGGCACCGGGCGTGACTTCCTCGCCAAGGACTTCAACAACTGGGCGCCGAATTTCAGCTTCGCGTGGGATCCGTTCAAGAGCGGCAAGACTTCAGTCCGCGGCGGCTTTGCCGTCTCTTACGCCATCGACAACAACGCGACAGTGCTTAACAATTCATCAGTTGGCGGAAATGCCGGCCTGCAATCGGCGGTCACCAAAGACGTCGGCGGGTTAGTTAGCGCGGGCGGCATCGCCACGCTGCCGACGCCGGTTTTCAAAGTGCCGCGCACGCTGGAGGACCAGTTGACTTTGAGTCAGGCTCCGACTTTGTGGACCACCGAGTTCAATCTGGCCACGCCATATGCCGAGCAATGGAACTTTGGCATTGAGCGCGAAATCATGAAAGACACCGCCTTGTCGATTGGTTATGTCGGCAACCACGGCGTCGACCTGACTCGCGCCATTGATACAAATCAGCCCGTCATTTTCCAGAACGGGTTTTTCCAGGATTTCCTGAGGGCCCAGTCCAACCTCGCGTTGTTTGGAAATCCGGCGTGCACCGCTGCACAAGCTACCGCTACTGGATGTCAGGTGTTGACGGTCTTTCCCAAGCTTGGTAACGGCGGCGGAAACCTCGGCAACGCCACGATCCGCACCTTGCTCACTGAAGGTCGCGTTGGGGAGTTGGCTTCGACCTACTTAACTTCCCGCTGCACCTACTTCATTCAGAACCCGGCCCAGGGGTGCCTCGCCAATTTCGGCGTTGGCGCTAGCACCGCTACCATCGGCCCTGAATTCTTCCTGCCGGCAAATAAGAATGCCATCACCACCCGCTACGTGGGCAGCAGCGGCTGGTCGAATTATCACGGCTTGCAGGCTGAGATCCGCAAACGGCTGACGCATGGCTGGTACTATCAGGTGAACTACACCTGGAGCAAAGCGTTCACCAATGCCGAACAGGCCCAGACAGAATTTGCGCCCTATCTCGACAACACCATTGGTGATCCGTTGGAGAAGAAGCGCAACAACCAGGACGTGCACCATGTCATCAAGGGCAACGCGGTTTATGAATTACCGTTTGGCCCGGGCAAGAGCATTGGCGGCAACACGCACGGTTTTCTTGGCAAACTGCTTGGTGGATGGCAAATCAGCGGCTTGGCTCAATGGAGAACAGGCCGGCCGATTTCAATCATCTCAGGCCGCGGCACCGTGAATCGCAATGCCAACTCGGGCAACAACACGGCGAACACGACCTTGACGATTGATCAAATTCAAACGTCGACCGGATTGTTCTACAGCCCGACCACCGGACTGCCGTTGTTGTTTGATCCGAAATTGATCAATCTGTCCACCGGACGCGCCAGTACCACCTACTTTACGCAGCCGGCCGCGGGTACATTCGGCAATTTGAGCCTGACCCCCGTGGATGGTCCCGGGTACTTCAATCTGGATGCCGCGTTGATCAAGCGCACGCGATTCAAGGAGAGGCTGGGCGTCGAGCTGCGGCTCGAAGCGTTCAATGTCACCAACCACACGAATTTCTCGGTTGGTAACAGTCAGGACATCAACAGCACCAGCTTCGGTAAGATCACGAGCACGTTTGATAACCGAATCATCCAAATGGCCTGGAAGTTCACGTTCTAGTTTTCACTTTGCCAGTCTGAAAAATGACTTGTGAACTGGAGCCGGGCGCTGTAGCCATGCAGCGCCCGGTTTTTGTTTTACGAAATGAGCCCGTTGGTAATAGTATCTGGCCAGACGAAGGAGGTCGCCTATGAATAGCTTCGTTGCGCGATTTGCGATGCTGATTGCCGTTTGTCTCTTGCTGGTCGCCGGTTCGATTGGCGTTGTTCATTCATCTTCCGACAATAAGCTGGCGCCGGCTGATTTGATCGCGAAACATCTTGACTCGATTGGCCCGGCAGATGCTCGCGCCCGCAAACGCGGGATGCAAATCAAAGGGACCTTTGTCTTGACCGCCAAGCAGGGTGGCGCGGGTGAGACGCAGGGCCAGGTCATGATGGCGTCACAGGGAGGTCAGAATTCGATGACCCTGGCGTTTGACGGCGACGCGAACATGGCCTTCGCTTTTGACGGCAGCAAGACCACCGTGACGCAGTTTCGACCGGGCCGGCACACACCCATCGAACAATTCTTCTCGGAGTACAACGATTTAATTAAGGAGGGACTCTTCGGCGGCACGTTGTCCGAGAGTTGGGCGCTCCTGAGTACTCAAGAGAAGAACCCCAAAGTCGAATATGCCGGCCTGAAGAAGACCGACGGCGTGCAACTCCATGCGCTCAAATATGCGTTGCCCAAGAACCCCGATGTGAAGATCACACTCTTCTTCGATGCTCAAACGTTTCGACACGTGCGTACTGAGTACGACCGAACGATCTATTCCACTGACCAACAAAGAATCGCGGGCGGGCGCGGTTTGCCGCCGGCGACTAACGAACGACAGGCGACGCAGCGTCTCACCGCGCGCGAGACCTTTGCTGATTTCAAACCGGAAGGTGGATTGAATCTGCCGCACGATTATCGGTTCGAACTGTCTGTCCAATCACAGACCCGGCCGATGCTCGTCGATTGGGTTTTCAAGCTCACCGATTTCAAATTCGATGTGCCTTTGGACGCGAAGCAATTCGTTATCGGCAGCGGCAACAATTGAAAGCCACCTAAGCGAATGAAGGTTGAATCCCCATCGTAGTCTTTAGAGTTTCCCGGGAGGGTTCATGAAAAGTTTGATCATTGGAGCGATACTCGGCGCGTCGTTATTGCCGTTCCAGGAGAAGGCCGCGAACCCCGACCTGGTCGTCCTGAAGTTCACCTACGGCACGCACGACTCGGGCGATCACATGATCCGGCCAGTCTCAGATCCCGACCCCCCGATGAACGAACCAATTCGCGTCAACCTTTCGAAGACCAATGAGCCGCAGGAAGTGAAGAATCGCCGAGACATGCAAGAGCGGCGGGCCGAGATGCAGGCGACGGAAATAAACGCCGCGCTCTCAAAGCAAAAGTCGACGACCGTTTACTATTATCATCTGGAAATCAAGAACGCCGGTGAGCGCGTCGTTAAGAGTTTTGCCTGGTCCTACCAGCCCGGTGAGATCCCCGACCCGGGCGATCGTCAATTCTTCTGCGTGGTAAATGCGAAGCCAAATGCTAACAAGAATTTCGATTTGTTCACGCCGCTCAGCCCTTCCCGGGTTATCGATGCCCGAACGAAAGGTCAGCAAAAAGACGAGCGCACCCATGTGATGATTAATCAGATCGAATACTCAGACGGCACGGTCTGGAAGCGGCAAGCCTGGAACCCGAAAACCTTCTCCCGCGAAGACACCGAAAAGGTCGGAGTCGGTAAGTGCATCGGACTCTGATCCGCTGATTTTTGATCGGCCCGTCTTCCCGCCCCGGCCATTTCCCTCGCGACTCCAAGTCCTTCAGATACAATAATTTGCATGGGCATTCAAACGCTTGCACGTCCAAAAATCCAGCGATTCGTATGGAAATGCGAAATTACAAATTCGCATCATGATGCAAACTGCAGCCGGTCGTATTAGCACCCAAAAATCGGCATCAAAATAGCTCCTTCGGGCGGGGCCCACCGCTTGCATTTCCGGCTGTGAAATTTGTCTCAGTTTTTCTGAACTAGCACGACCGGGTCTTCCCAGACTGGTCGCGTCACGTAAGAAAAAAAGATCGCAACGACCTGCCTTACCAAATCCTGGTTCGGCAAATTACTACCCTCGGAGGAGTCTAAATGAGAAATTCGTTTTCGAAGTTTTTTGTGGTTCTCGTGATCCTCGCGACGTGTGGACTAGCCGCTCTCGGGCAATCCACATCGACGGGATCACTGACCGGAACTGTCACCGACCCGGCTGGTGCAGTTGTCCCGGGCGCATCCGTTACGGTTCGCAGCAACGCGACCGGACAGGAGTTTGCGGCCAAGACAAACGATGAAGGAGTCTTCACGATCCCATCGCTTAACGCTGGCCTTTACACTGCCACTATTTCGGTTAAAGGTTTCAAGTCAGCGAAAGTAACCGAAATTAAGATCGATGCCGGCAAGCCGTCGAGTTTCAATGCCGCGCTCGAGGTGGGCTCGCAGGACCAGACGGTCACAATCGTCGGCAGCGCTGAGTTGCTGCAGACGCAAACTGCCACCGTCGGCACCACGCTTACGGGTCGTCAGATTACCGACATCCCCACTGCGTCTCGCGATGCTCTGGACCTCGTGCTGGCGTTGCCTGGCACTACCACCCCGGGTCGCCCGCGCACGTCGTCAGTTAACGGCTTGCCCAAGGGCGCGCTCAATATCACCCTGGACGGCATCAATGTTCAGGACAACCTGCTCAAGTCCAGCGATGGATTCTTTACCTATATCCGACCCCGCACTGATGCGATCCAGGAAGTAACCGTTTCTACTTCGAACCCCGGCGCAGAGAGTTCTGCCGAGGGTGCAGTTCAGATCAAGTTCGTTACCACGAGCGGCACGAACGAGTATCACGGTGGCGGCTATTGGTATCACCGCAACCCGGCGCTCAACGCGAACTACTGGTTCAACAATCGTGACCTCGCGGCCGATCCGGTTACGCACAAGGCGCCACAACAGCGCATTCTGCTTAATCAGTTCGGCGTCAAGGTAGGTGGCCCGATTTCGCTGCCCAAGGTTTGGGATGGCAAGGACAAGCTGTTCTTCTTTGTGAACTACGAAGAGTACCGACTGCCGGAACGCAGTGTTCAGCGCACCCGGAACTTGCCGACGGAAGATGCAATCAACGGCATCTATAAATTCACCACCACCAGCCAGACCTACGCTCCGCCGACCGGCGTTACCTGTACGACGGGTGCTACCAGGACTTGCTCGGTTAACGTGCTGACCATGGCGGCGGCGGCTCCCGGCGGCCTAACGTCGACCGTCGATCCGACCATCTCAGCGCTTTTGAAGTCGATGCGCTCGGCGGCAGCGGGCGTGAATGCAGTGCTGGTGAACATTGCCAGCAGTCCAAACATTCAGCAGTTCGGATTCTTCAACACCGGTGGTCAGACTCGCCGGTTCCCGACGGTTCGCCTCGATGCGAATCTTGGCAAAAACCATCACCTGGAGAACATCTCGAACTATCAGCAGTTTGATTCAACTGCAGACTTTTTGAATAACCGCGACCCTACGTTCCCGGGATTTCCGAATCACGGCGCGCAGACATCGAACCGTTTTTCGAATACCTCGGCCTGGCGTTGGACGATTACGCCGAGCATGGTGAACGAGGCCCGCTTTGGGATGACGGGTGGAACATCGTTCTTCAGCGCTGAGATTACTCCGGACCAATTCGCAAACCAGGGCGGCGCCAATTTATCGCTGGCGAACCTGGGTGTCAGCAGCGCCACTGCCGGCACGGCGCCCGAGCGTCGTAATTCTCCGGTCCAGCAGTTCACGGACAATTTGAGTTGGGTGCACGGCAATCACTCGTTCAACTTCGGTGGCAGCTTCACCCGGGTCAACCTCTGGATTAACGATCAGGTGGTGGTGCCGACGGTGAACTTCAGCGTTAGCTCGACTTTGGCTGGCGATGCAGCGGCGTTCAATGCTTTTTCGTCACTCAACGCCACCGTTGCCCAGCAGGGCGCGGCCGCGAATTTCTATGCGAATCTCGTAGGTCGCATCTCGTCGGTGGGCGGCACGGTGCCTAACCGGTACGTCGCGCTCAATGAAAACACCAACAAGTATTCTATTCAGGATCAATACGTCAGCCGTGCCCGACAGGTTGAGTATGGATTTTATGTTCAGGATACCTGGCGGTTCCGGCCAAACGTCACCCTGACGGGTGGTCTGCGTTGGGAAGTGCAAGGTCCTTTCCAATCGCTCAACAACACGCTCTCGCAAGTGAGCTATGCGGGGTTGTTTGGTGAGTCCGGCGTCGACAATCTTTTCAAGCCGGGCACCCTTACAGGTACGCCGAGTCAGTACTTTGCTTTCCCGCAAGGGTCGAAGGCCTATGACACGGACTACGGTAATTTCGCGCCGAGTGTCGGCTTCACCTGGAGCCCCAACTTCAAGAGCGGCTTGCTCCACAAGTTGGCGGGTGAATCCGGACAGACAGTTCTGCGCGGAGGATTTTCGATGGCTTATGTTCGCGAAGGCACCAACACCTTCCTGAGCATTCTGGCCGGTAATCCAGGTCAGACCGTGGATGCGACGCAAAACATCACGGGTACGCCTTATTCAATGCCATTCGGAAGTCTGTTTAGGAACGGCCTGCCCGCGCCGCCGCCGTTTGGCAGCGGCACTGGGGGTACGCTTCCGACGCAACCCACCTACCCGAACACGGGGTTCATTACTGATGGGGTGAACGCCTTCGATCCAAACTTGAAGACCGGGTACGTCGAGTCCTGGACCGTGGGCATCCAGCGCGAAATCAAGAAAGACAACGTGATCGAACTTCGTTACGTTGGCAATCGTGGTCACCAGCTCTGGAGGCAAGTCGATCTCAACGAACTCAACATGATTGAGAACGGCGCGCTGAATGAGTTCAAGCTGGCCCAGGCTAACGTGCTGGCGAACCTGGCTGTCCCCGTAGCACAAGGGGGCGGCTTCCACATGCGTTACCGTGGACCGGGCACCGGCACTTCCCCGTTGCCGATTGCTTTCAGAAATATTCAGCCAAACACGGCTGGTGCGAATGACCCGAATAATCCGGCGAACTACACCAGCACGCTGTGGGCCAATACCACCATCCTTTCGCCGTTGAATCCGCTTAACCCGAATCCTGGCGTCGGTCGCTGCTGTACCGGCTACTGGGGAATCTTTGCGGGTACGGCGAATGAAGCGACCTTCGGGCCGCAGCGAGCGGCGTGGAATTTTCCGTCGAACTTCTGGGTTGTTAACCCGGGCAAGCGCGGCGGTTCATTCATCGTCAACAACGGTGGCCAAAGCTGGTATGACGCGGCGACTCTCGAATTCCGTCGTCGCATGTCGAGAGGCTTGCTGGTCCAGGCCAACTACACGTTCGGCAAGGCCCTGGCCAATACTTATGCCAGCAGCTCGGTGGTGTTCGATCAGCCGGCAACCTTGCGCGATTACCACCTGCGCAGAGACGTCTCGCCGTTTGATATCACCCAGGCGTTCAAGAGCAACTTCATTTACGAACTTCCGGTCGGCCGTGGCAAGCAATTCCTCGGCAACTCGAAGGGCCTCGTAAATGGGTTCCTGGGAGACTGGACCTTCAACGGCAACGTTCGCATTCAGAGCGGTTCGGCCCTGAACTTCGGCAATGTCCAACTCGTCGGTATGACGCGTAAGGACTTACAGAAGGCGATGGGTGTTTACCGCGATCAGGCGAATTCAGACAACACGGCGGCTAGTGGACAGGTTTACTTCCTGCCGTTGGATATTCGTCTGAATACGTTTCGCGCGAACAACGTTTCGTTCACCGCGGCGGGTCCGGTGTACACCCAGGGCGCGCCGAGCGGACGATTCATCGCTCCGGCGGGCTTTAACAACTGCGTTCAGGCAGTGGCGGGCCAGTGCGGATTCAACAATCTGGTCATCAAAGGACCAGCGTTCTTCCGTTTTGACCTGAGCCTGGCGAAGAGAATCAAGTTCACAGAACGCATGAATTTTGAAATGCGCGCTGAGGCCTTGAACGCCTTCAACAACATCAACTGGCTGGTCGGTGCGGCCGGTAACGACGTGAACGGCGGCGGAACCCTGAGTTCCGGCTTCTTCGGTCGTTACACCGCAGCCTACCAGGACATCTCGACCACCAACGATCCCGGTGGCCGTCTGATCCAGCTGGTGTTAAGACTTAACTTCTAACATCGCAACGTTTCCGACGTTGTATTCAAAGGAGAGGGCGTCAGTCCTCTCCTTATTTTTTTGCCTGCGAGTGTCTCTACTACGCTGCGCCCATCCAAGAATTTGTATGAATCTTCAAAAACTACAACTATGAATAACGGTTAATCTGCTGCTCGCACTGAAAAGTGGCGAATAATCGTG
>JBIOZK010000036.1:0-84650 GCA_044870975.1 Pyrinomonadaceae bacterium | reverse complement strand
CCCGACCGTCAGGGAGAGCCACTTAGTTAAGATACCCGTGTCAGTTTCCAGAAACTCCTGCCCTCCCTGACGGTCGGGCTTCTGACACTTACTTAAGCTTGCCCGCCAACATCAACGCCAGCATTTTCCAATCGCCGATGAATGACCAGAGCGGATAGGTAAAGGTCGCCGGCCGATTCCTCTCGACGAAGTAATGACCGATCCACGCCAGTCCATATCCCGGCACGAGCGCTAACGGGCACAACCACCACTTGCCGGTGGCAATTCCCACAGCGGCGACCCCAATGGCGGCGAGAATGCCGAGACCGTGCAAAAAACGGGTTACCGGTTTGCTGTGCTCACTAAGATAGTAAGGCCAGAATTCGGCGAATGACTTGAATCGACTCTCAGCCATGACGGATTGGCATTCTAACTTGACCATGATGTCAGTGCACAGGCAAGATCAGAGTTCATGTTTGGTGGTACCACTTCCTTCTTACGCAAGACCCCCGCGTTCTTTTTGGTTTTGGCGCTCGTTCCCGCGGCGACACCAAACACTCGCGCGCAGGAATATGAAAAGGAATTGAATACCAGCGCGAAGTCGCTGCTCACCATCAAAAACCGGACGGGCCGGGTCTCGGTGATCGCTTCCGATAGTGAAAAAGACAAGACAACCCTGAAGGCGACCTCGACCGGCGGAAGCGTCGAGCCAGGTGATGTCACAGTCGCCGGCGGTACCATCACCGTTCGCGAACGGCCTTACCGCATCGACGTCACTCTGCGCGTGCCCAAACGCGCGCGGGTCAAGATCGAAAGCGAAAGCGGAATGGTCGATGTCATCGGCGACCTGGCTACGGCTGAGGTTGTCACAAACACCGGGACGATTCATGCCGACGTGCCGACCGAGGCACTGAAGTTAAAATTCGAATGGTCATCCAGCCGGCCCCGCTTTCTCAGCGACATCGAACTGCCGCGAGTGAAGGAGGGACATGCTGGCGCTTTTTCAATTAGCGGTACGCTCGGAGCTGATGCTAAGCGGAAGAAGCCAAAGAAACCAAAATCCAGGGATGACGCAGATCCTAATTCCGACAAACCTGCGACTGGCAGCGGTGACAAGACTGTAGACGCAACAGAAAACGGTGGTGACGGCGCCGACAAACCGCCCGAGCCGCAGCAGTTGGTGCAACTGAATTTCACGACGCAGCGCGGGGTTATTCTGCTGAATGTCGATCCGAGCATGGCGCCGAACGACCTCCGCGAGCGGCCTTTGACGGAGGCGGCCAAGGCAATCGTCCGCAGCGGGGACGGCCCCTTGTCCGATGCGATCCGCAAAGTCAGTCCGCGAATTTTCGGCGAATATGCCAAGACGGTACCGCCGCCGCAGCGTTCGCCTTCGTTGGTCGAGTCACGCGCTCCCGACGACGTGGTGACCGCCGTCGGCGCGCAACTTATGCGCGTCAACGCGAGCGTTACCGACCGACAGGGCCGAGCAATTCCCGGAATGCGCGACAGCGATTTTTCGGTTTACGAAGACGGCAGCCAGCGCAAGATCGTCAACGTCGTGCCGACCAATGAACCATTCAACCTGGTCTTGTTGCTCGACGTGTCCGGCAGCGTCGAAGAACGAATCGATTTCATTCGCAAAGCTGCGCGCGATTTTTTGCGCACCGCCAGCCCGCAGGACCGCATCTCGATCATCAGCTTTCACGACGACATCAGAATCATCTCTGACTTCACCACTGACCGCGCCTTGCTTTCCAAGAAGCTGGATGAATTGGATGCCGGCGGCGCGACGGCGATGTACGATGCGCTGGGCTATACCCTGGTGCACAGTCTGAAACGGCTGCGCGGCGAACGCACGGCGGTTGTGATCATGTCCGACGGTGATGACAACAAATCGTTCGTGCCGTTTCCGGCGATCCTGGAAGCGACGATCGAATCCGGCGCGTTGATTTATCCGCTGTATGTCCCTTCAGGTTTGATTCCCGAGTCGAGCGTGCCCAAGCCGTCGATCACCGTCGATCCGATGCGCTCAAAATATCTGACGATCACGACCCGCGCCGCCGAAGAAGGCGCCAAACTCGCCCAGGTCTCGGGCGGCGTGTTCTACCAGATTCGACGTATGGACGATTTGCAGAAGGCGTATGACGACATCGTCGCGCAAATGCGGACGGCGTACACCATCACCTACAACTCAAATTCGAATAGCAGCGGTCGCCGGCGGGTCCTTGTGCGCGCCAATCGCGAGGGCGCTTCCGTACGGCTGAGCCCCGCCGTGACTGCGCCGCACTGATTTGTTTGGAGTTCGCCGGCAAAGCGCAGCGCCGACGGCGCTTTGGATCCGACTCGACATTCGAGATTTGAAGAGACCTCCAAAGCGGCGTCGCTGCCGCCGCACTCCAAAAGTTTGCAAGCAGAACCTTCACAAATTGGCGATGACGATCTCTTGCAGGCGATTTCGCGAGGCGACGAATCCGCGCTCGCCGCGCTTTATGATCGCTACCGGCTAATCCTATTTAGCCTGATTCTGCGTATATTGCATGACCGGCAGGAAGCCGAGGACGTTTTGCAGGAGGCATTTTTGCAGGTTTGGCGGCGAGCGAATGACTTTGATCCGGCTCGGGGACGGGCATTTACCTGGCTGGTCACGATCGCGCGCAGTCGCGCCCTGGATCGTTGGCGGATGCTTAGCTCACGATCTCGATTCGTAGACGGCGACGCGCAAGCCGTGAGCGATGAGGTCATCGACACCGCCGGCGAGTTGGTGAAATCAGAGCAAAACGAAATCGTGCGGCAGGCTTTGCGCGAACTGCCGGTGGAGCAAAGACGGACATTGCTGCTGGCTTATTTTGAAGGATTGACGCAAGCGGAGATTGCCGAGCGTCTGGGCGATCCATTAGGTACAGTCAAGACCCGGATGCGTTCGGGATTGATCAAGTTAAGGGAGTTACTGCGCGATCGGTCGCGCAGTTAGTTGATGGAACACAGCGAATATCAAGAATTGCTGGCTGCGCATGCACTCGACGCACTGGATCCGTCCGAGGCGCGGGCGGTGCGTGCCCATCTCGAATCATGCGCTGATTGTCGCCGTGAATTCGATGAGTTGCGCGACGCGTCAGCTTTGCTGGCTCACGCCGCGGCACCCGCAGAGCCCAGCGATGACGTGCGCAGGCGAATCATGCATGAGATTCAAAACCAACCGCGATCTACGGCCGTGCAGCCAAAGGTTGTACCGCTGCGGCAGGGTCTGGCGTCGGCGTGGCCGAATGTCATGCGTTTGGCAGCGGTTGTTGCGTTCGTCGCCCTGATGTTAGGACTCATCGTTTTGTGGCGCCGTGATGCCGCGTCACGAAGGCAGATCGCCGAACTCGGACGCCGAATCGATCGCCAACAGCGCGAGCTTCAAATTGAACGCGATAATGTTGCGCGGCAGACCGAGGCGCTGGCTTTTTTGAATTCACCCGATGCGAAGAAAATGGTTTTGGCCGGTACGCCTACCGCGCAAACCGCGCGCGCGACCTTCATGTATGACGAAAAATCCCGCCATGCCATGTTGATGATTGATGGCCTGCCGGCCACGCCCGCCGACAAGTCCTATGAAGTCTGGTTCATTCCCAAAGGCCAGGCCCCCATTCCGGGCGGGACGTTTACAGTCACCAGCGATGGTCGCGCGTTAGTCTCGGACAAAATTCCGATGGAGGCGGGTTCAGCCATGGTCGTCGCCATCACCCTCGAACCGAAGGGTGGTTCCGCAGTGCCGACCATGCCTATCTACCTGGCCAGCCCGGCCAGCTAGAGGTGGCACAGACTTCAGTCTGTGTTCATTATGAACATCACAGACTAAAGTCTGTGCCACATAAAATCTCCCGCCGCCGGAAATCCAAACGCGCAATCCGCTGCGTATAGCCTTCAGATTTCAGCAACACCAAAGTCAGAAGGAGAATTGAAATGAAAAGGCTATACGCCATGTTGTTCATGCTGGTCGGCATTCTGGTCGCGAGTTCCGCCGCCTCAGCACAGATGATGAAAGAGAATCCGATGGTCGGCGGCGCCGCGATGTATCCGACCAAAACAATCGTCGATAACGCGATGAATTCCGCGGACCACACCACGCTGGTAGCGGCCGTCAAGGCAGCCGGGCTGGTCGACACGCTGCAAGGAAAAGGCCCATTCACGGTCTTCGCGCCGACCAATGCCGCGTTTGAGCAATTACCCGCCGGCACGGTCGATACGCTACTCAAGCCCGAAAATAAGTCGATGCTGACTAAAGTCCTGACTTATCACGTTGTGGCTGGTAAGTACGATTCCAGGACTCTCGCCAGCCTCATCGCCAAAGGCAAGGGCAAGGCGCAACTCAAAACGGTTAGCGGTGGCGTCCTTTGGGCAATGATGGACGGCAGCAACCTCGTACTGCGCGACGAGAAGGGCGGCACGTCGACGGTGACCACCGCAGATGTCTTTCAATCGAACGGCGTCATCCATGTAGTCAACACGGTCTTAATGCCCAACTAGTCCCGACTTTGATTGAATTTAGCGGGACGGTCTGATATACGGGCAGGCCGTCTCGCTTTGTCCCGGTCGCGAACATGCGACCCTAATCCAGTGAGGAGAACCCAAATGATCAAAAGACTCTCAATTGTGATTTGTCTGTTGGCGATCACCGGCAGCGCGGTTTGGGCCCAGACGCCAAAGCACAATTCAACCAGCACCGTTTCTGTGCAGGATAAGAAAACTCTCTACGCGCGGCTTGGTGGATACGATGCCATTGCGGCGGTAGTCGATGACTTCATCATGCGGCTGGCCACTGACAAACGCTTCGAAAAATTCTTTTCCGGTTTCAGTGACGACTCAAAGAAGCGATTACGCCAGCACATACTCGATCAGTTCTGCGTGGCGGCCGGCGGTCCTTGCGTTTATACGGGACGTGAAATGCGGACCTCGCATAAGGGCCTGGGCATTACCGAGGCCGACTGGGACGCTGCGGCGAAACATCTGGTGGCAGCGCTCGACAAGTACAAGGTTCCGGAAGCTGAGAAGAACGACCTGCTGGCGTTTGTGGTAACTCAGAAGAAAGATATCGTCGAGAAGTGAGTTGTAGCGCAACTTGTTAAGTTGCGGGGGTGTGGCGCAAGTTAACAACTTGCGCTACATCGCGCTTCAGAATCTTCCGCTCCCGCCAATCGAGTACGCGCCGGTGAGAAACGGATTCGTACGCCGTTCATAACCTATCGTAGTGTTCTGCCCGTGACCGGAAAATACTTCCACATCGTCGCCTAAAGGCAAGATCTTTTTGAAGAGCGAATCCATCAATTGTTCCGTCGAGCCACCCGGCAAGTCAGTTCGCCCGATCGAACCCGCAAACAGACAATCACCGACGAACACTTTCATCTCGGTCGGTTCGAACAGCACCACGTGCCCGGGGGTGTGACCGGGACAGTGAATTACCTGAAACTTCAATTCACCAACTTCATAAACCTGACCGTCACTCCAGTGCTCATCGACTTTCGGAGGCGCTTCGTAGTCAAAACCATATTCCTTCCACTGCGAAGCTGGTATGCCAATCCATCCCGGCTGCTGCGGCAATTGGTCGTAAATAAACTCGTCGTCGGGATGAATGACGATGTCTGCGTTCGGCTTTCGCTTCTTGAGTCCTGCCACGCCGCCGATGTGATCCATATGCCCGTGTGTGCATGCGATGGCCTGCAATTCAAAGCCGTGGCGATCGATTGCTTCAACAATGCCGTCTGAATCATCCCCGGGATCAATACAGATGGCGCGCCTGGTTTTTTCACAGCCAACGACGCGCGTGTGTTGCTGGAAAGCAGTGACGGTGATGGTTTCGATGATCATTCCTGGTCAGTAGTCAGTGGTCAGTGGTCAGTGGTCAGTGGTCAGTGGTCAGTGGTGGTATTTCATCCCAGGTTCCAGTGTCAACTGACTAATGACTACTAACTACTAACTACTAACTACTAACGAGTATAATTCCTCATAGGAGTTTCCGCATTACTGGTTATGCCACTCACAGCTACATCAGCTTCACTCGCTCAAGTTTTGGACGAACTTACGGCCGAGGGGGCGCCGGAATTGACGGAGCACCTCGACGCGAATGCGCTGAAATGTTACGCCTGCGGCCATCGTTGTCTTATTAAGGAAGGCAAGCGCGGCATCTGCAAAGTTCGTTTCAACCAAGCCGGGCATCTGCGCGTACCGGTGAATTACGTGGCGGCGCTGGCATGCGATCCGACCGAGAAGAAGCCGTTCTTTCACGCGCTGCCCGGCTCAGACACGCTGACCTTCGGCATGCTCGGGTGCGATCTGCATTGCGCGTATTGTCAGAACTGGTTGACCTCGCAAGCGCTGCGCGATGATGCGGCAATCTCGCCTCCGAACGTGGTTTCTTCCGATCATTTGATTGCGATGGCAAAGGCGTACGGCGCTTCGATGGTCGGTTCGAGTTATAACGAACCGCTGATAACGGCTGAATGGGCAGTTGAGGTCTTCAAGAAAGCGAAGGCCGAAGGTTTCCGCACCGCGTTCATCTCAAATGGCAACGCGACGCCGCAAGTACTCGACTATCTGCGGCCGTGGACCGACTGCTACAAGATCGATCTCAAAACCATGAGCGATCGAAATTACCGGCAGCTCGGTGGCGTGGTAGATAACATCCTCGACACCGTCAAGATGGTGCATGAGCGGGGCTTCTGGGAAGAGATCGTGACGCTGGTGATTCCCGGCTTTAACGACTCAACAGACGAATTAAGGCGCGCTGCGGATTTCATTGCGTCGATCTCGCCGCACATTCCCTGGCACGTCACTGCGTTTCATCAGGACTATCACATGCAGGACAAAGCAAACACGACGGCCGAGCAACTAATACGCGCGTGCGAAATTGGCCGTGACGCCGGCCTGCGCTACGTCTACGCGGGAAATTTGCCGGGGCGAGTCGGGCGTTGGGAAAACACTTATTGTCCAAATTGCGATGAGTTGCTGGTCGAACGGTACGGTTACATCATTCGACAGATGATGGTCACTCCGAACGGACACTGTCCATCGTGCAAAACCGCGATCCCGGGAATTTGGTCTTAGGACGCTTATGAGTGAGGGCGAAACCCATTCGTTTCGCCCTCGCTGTTTGTTTACTGGGGCTTCTTCTCAGCCGCGCTTGCCTCGCCGGCCATAGTGCCTTGATGAAACAGGCCGACCCATTTTCCATTCCGGTTTACCCAGATGGACGAATGGTATTGCGTGGGAAATTTCGGAATCTTGGCGACGTAGGTTACGAGTGACGCGTCGTCATCGAACTTCACCGTCTTCCAATCGCTGAGTTCAGCCTTCGAAGCGTCAAAGCCCTGCACGCCTTTTATGGATCCGGCTTTGTCGTAAACGCCATCACTTTCGACTTCCATGAAATTATCGGCGAGATACGAAGCGAAAGCGTCGTAGTTGCGGGCCTTGAACGAATCCCATACCAATTTTTCATTTGCGACTGCGTCAGGTCCAGTTTGGCCGGGCGTGCCGCTGGGGCTGGCCGTCTTCGGCGCTTCCTTCGCTGACTCGACCGGCATGGGCTTGGTAATTCTGGTCTCCTGGAAAAAGATTGCGAGCCACTCGCCATTCCGATTGACATAAACAGCTGATTCGCGACACGGATCTGGCGGAATGTCTTTGCCTTTATAGGTGCCCTTGATGGTCGCAGTATAAGTGAGGATAACCGCGTCTTTGTCGATTGGGGTCATCTTCCAATCGGCAAATGTCACATCGGAAACTTCAAAATCTTTCATGCCGGCAATCGTCGTCGCTTTGTCCATGACGCCCATGTCAGTAACTTCGATGTAATCAGCGGCCACCACCTTGCCGAAAGCGTCCGCATCCTTTTTGCGGAACGCATCCCAGGCAGCTTTTTCCTTCGCGATGATGTCCGCTTCGGAAGGCGGCGCCGTAGTCTTCGTCTCCGCGGCTTTATTCGCGTTCGTGTTTGCGTTCGCGATCGTGTCTTTGTTGCCGGCCGGTTGCGTGGCACAAGCGGCCGCGAGAATCAGCAGCGACACCAACGCTAGAATCTTTTTCATATTGAAGCTCCTTGGTTTTTTGGTCTGTTGCCAGTGCTTCTATGTCAAAAATCGGATGGCGTCAAGAGAAAAACAAACCAGGAGACTTGCGGACGCTTATCTACTTCACGGCCGTTTAAGGCGGTGTTGGCTTTTTCGTAGGCGAGGCTGCGCGTGCGGGTGAAACTTTGGCGACCGGCGAAGTTTTCGGCGCGGCAGTTTCAGACGGTGTCGCTCCTGCGGGTGTGGGCGATTGAGGTACCGCCGCAGATCCCCTGACCGGTACCGTTGCCGAAGCGACGATTTGCCATTGTCCGTTGCGACGGACAAACGTATCGATAGTTCGAAATTCATGAACTATTGTCTGACACTTACCATCTGACAAGACGTGATTATCGCCTTTGACGGTTGTGCGGGATCTAACGACGGCTGAGTTGTTATCGAGGACGTTGACTGTGATGTCAGATATTTCCTGCGAGTCATTCGACATCTCTCCGGCTTCAATATCTTTGATGTCGCCCTCCTTCGAACCATCTGAGCCATCAGGCAACAGGATCATGATGTCGTCCGCCTCGAGCTTTCGCACCGCCGCGCCGTCGCGCTCCTTTAGAATGCGCGGCCAGTCGTACTCCATGGCTTTGAGTTGAGCCTCGATGGCCGCTTTATCCGGCGTTGGCTCGGCGCTGGGCGCTGCTGGATTCCCGCTGCTATTCGAGGTCTGTCGATTAGCGCAAGCTGAAAATGCTATAGCTAACAATAAAAGGCCAATGGCGAACTGAGACTTCCTCATCTAGTTTACTCCTTAGTCGTTTTTGCGGGTTCCGGTGGGCGGCCCGGGGGCTGCTGACATTGTAAGCTGGCGGGTCGATCATTCACCATAGCGGCGGCGTCAGCCGGGTGCAAAAGCGTATTGACTTGCGGTCGGCGCTTGTCATATTGTTCGTGCAAATCGCGGTAGTCCAATGCGAGCCGCGACTTACCAATGGCCGGGCAAACCATTGCGCGGCTGTAAGCTCGAAGGAGGAATTAGATGTTTTGTGTTTCTCTTAGGCTGACGCCAAGAAGAATCATCATGTGGTCGTGTGTGTTGTTTCCATTGCTCGCCTTAGCTTCAGTTCCGGTATTGACAGTGTCTGCGCAAAAGGCGGACGACCCGTTGTTCGCCAACTTTAAGGGCGTGACCATCGGAATGGGCACTGAAGACGCGCGGAAGAAGTTGGGTAGTCCAAAAGACAAAAGCGACGAGCAGGACTTCTATCTCTTCAACGATAACCAGGCGGTCCAGGTCTATTACGACAAAGCCTCGAAGAAGGTGACGGCCATCTCCATTGACTTCATGACCGGGGCAAACGAAATCCCAACGGCGAAGCAAGTCATCGGCAGCGAACTCGAGGCGAAGGCTGACGGCTCGGGATACAAGATGGTGCGCTACCCGAAGGCGGGTTATTGGGTCTCGTACAGTCGTACCGCGGGCAAAGAGCCAACCATCACCATTACCATGCAGAAAATCGATTGATTATCTCGCGCGACAAGTCATCTCCAGAGCCGGGCGATCTCCGTCCGGCTTTTCTTTTTGTGCACTGGACATCGGGCGGCGACCATGTTGAAGTGTAGAATTCATCAAACGGAAGGATTCATCTCAGAGCTATGCTGCGCGCAGGATTTGTCGGCTTGCCGAATACCGGAAAGACTACTCTTTTCAACGCGGTGACGTCGCAAACGACCGCCGTTACCGCGAATTACGCTTTTTCGACGAGCAAACCAAACGTGGGCGTGGTCGCCGTCCCGGATGAACGACTCGCGCCGCTGGCTAAGATAGTTAAGACAGAAAAGATCGTTCCGGCCACGGTCGAGTTTGTAGACATTGCCGGGCTCGTACGCGGGTCGTCGCAGGGAGAAGGCATCGGCAACCAGTTTCTGCATGCGATTCGCGAAACTGACACGATGATTCACGTGGTGCGGTGCTTTGAAAACCAATCAGTTCCCCACGTCGAGGAAACGCTCGACGCCCGCCGCGACATTGAAACGATTCAAATCGAATTGGCTCTGGCGGATTTGTCCGCAGTGGAGCGCCGGCGCGAGCGCGTGCAGAAAACCGTGAAGAGTGGAGACAAGACGGCGAAAGCTGAATTGGCCGTGCTCGACAGGCTGCAACCTGTTTTGGAAGAGTTCAAACCAGCGCGCAGCGTTTCGTTGACCGATGAAGAACACTCCATCGCGCGCAATTTGTTCCTGCTGACGATGAAGCCAACCATTTATGCCGCGAATGTGAATGAAGCGACGCTGGCGGCGCCCGAGACGGACGAAAACGTCAAGGCGATTCGTGAAGTCGCCGCGGCGGAAGGTTCAGAATGCGTGGTCATCTGCGCGCAACTCGAAGCTGATCTCGTTGAGCTTTCGCCCGAGGAAAGAGCAGAGTATTTGCAATCCCTAAGCGTCAAGAGCAGCGGCGTCGATCAACTTATCAAGAGCGCCTATCGCGTCCTCGGTCTGATGTCATTTCTGACCGCTGGTGAAAAAGAAGCGCGCGCCTGGACGATTCCCCAGAACTCGCGCGCGCAGGATGCGGCCGGCGCAATTCACTCTGACATCGCGCGCGGATTTATTCGGGCCGAGATTGTGGGTTATGACGATTTGCTTCGAGTAGGTTCCTACGCGGCCGCGCGGGACCAGGGACTGCTGAGACTTGAAGGCAAAGACTACATTATGCAGGAAGGGGATATTGTTAACTTCAGGTTTAACGTATGAGAGGCTCTTGCGCAAAATGAAAGTGCGCGATGTCCTTAAATTGTTGAGCGATGACGGCTGGTACCTAGTGGTCACTGAGGGCAGTCATCGGCAGTTCAAATACCCGACCAAAAACGGACGAGTCACAGTTCCTGGAAAACGCAACGATGATTTACCTCACGGAACATTGAATAGTATTCTGAAGCAGGCAGGACTGAAGAGGTGAGTAGCACGTTATGAGATATGCAATTGTAATTGAGAAGGCTGAAAGCAATTACGCGGCGTATGTTCCCGATTTACCTGGATGCGTTGCAACCGGTCAAACCATCGAAGAGACGGAAAAGGAAATTCGCGAAGCTATCGATTTACACTTAAAAGGAATGCGTGAGGATGGGTTGCCGATTCCAGAACCGAGCAGCAGCGTTGACTATGTTGATATCGCCGCGTGAGATCATCTCAAGACAGCCCTAATTCCCACGATGATCAAATAAATAATCGCCACCACGATAGCAATCTTTATCAGCGCAATTGCCAAAGCCACCAGCATCCCGATGAGGCTGAGCGCCACGCCCGCGGCCGCCAGAACCAGGGGCACACCCACCGCCAGCACAAACAGCACCAGCAAAACCATGCCCACTATCTTGAGAATATCGCCTGCTTCTTTCATTGTCGTTCCCTGAGACTGTTCGCCCTTTCAGCTTCGTCCGCTCAATATACGAAGGCTTTTCGCAGATCGTTCCCTCAACCTACTGTACTTCCGTGCAAAAAAATAGGCCGCCCGCAGACGGCCTATTCATCGACGTGGTTGCGTCGTTATGGGGTGATGGTAATCACGCCTACGCGCTTGCCACTCGGAGCAATGATGGTTGCCGTCGGCGCGAGCACATTCTCAGTCGTCAGCAGCAGTCCAAAATCGTCGAAATTGGTTTCCGATTCGATTCGCGCTTCGCTGCGATCCTTGATGTTTACTATCTGCCCGAGCTTCTGGAATTGATGATCGGGTGACACGGCCCAGAGCACAAAGGCCTGGCCCTTTGGCGCCTCATGCAGGTCATGGAAATGCATCAGGATTTCGGTCGTCTTTCCATGCTTGCGTGGTTCGATGAAAATGTTGGCGCGAGCGCCTTCCATCCCGCCGCTGAAATCAATCTTCAGCTTCGTGCTCTGCTCTTTCTTGAATGCCGGTATGCCCAACATGGGCACGTTGTAATCCGCGATCAGCGCTGGTCCGGCCGGCGTCACCACGCCTGCTACCTGTTCGCCTACTGCAGCGACGCTGCCGCCAATCGGAATCACGGTAAGCCCGGTCGGAACCGCACTACGGAAAAAAACGTGCGTGTTCGGATCATAGGCTGTCAGGTTCGTATCAGGTGATGCGAACAACATGAAACGTGTTAGCGGAGTGGTCGTCGTAAAGGTACCGACGCCGTTGGCCAATTCGATTGGTCCGAGCGATGTAACCGCTCCCGTCGGATCGACCGCGTAAAAATTCAAGGCCGAAAGATCGGCCGGCAGTTTCTCGAAATTCACCTTGATCGTGGTGCCGTCGCTGCTGCGCAGAATGGTAGCGCGACCCATCGCACCGGTAAGGCCGACTGGATTCAGGCTGACAATGGTTTCTTTCCCCACGGGATATTCAACAATGGTGTATGTGCCGTCGGGATTCTGGACGGCTTGTGTTTGGACCTTTGTGACCGTCGTCGTCTGCACCTGACTGACCGCCACAACAGCGAGGGAGAGTGAGAGCAGCGCTGCTCCCACAAGAATTCCTACAGTTTTGCGCATAAAATTTCCTCCTTCAAAAACCATGGTTTGTGTTGTGTCGGGAAGTTTTTAGGGTTTGCCGTGGGGTTAAGGTGCAATGAGCGTGCCGATTGGAAAGCGCTTTGAAATCGGCCAACTCAAACGATCTGCGGCGAAAATAAGAAACAAACGAGTACGCGCAGGTGAGGTGCGCGTTCTAAAGCCGTTCAGCGATTTTCGGGTCGCAGGCGCTGAGCGGTGAATGTTGTGATTACCTGATTCTTTCGCGTTTTTCCGAAGCCTGAATAAGCTTGGCGAGTCGCTCAAGCCGCGTGTCTTCTCGCTTGGCGCTGACGACCCACCAGTTCATCATCTTTCGGTATCCAGCTGGCTGAGCTGAGAAGAATTTCCAGGCCGCCTTGTTACGTTTGAGAGTGCTGGCGTAAGGCTCGACAAGTTCCGGGCCGCGCTGCTCGTAAGAGTAGATGCCGGAGCGAAACTCTTTGCGTGCTTCATACGCTCGCATCCCCGCGGGTTTCATGCGGTCTTCTTTAATCAGCCGCTCGACGTTGCGAATGTTGACAGCGCTCCAAATGCTATTTGGTTTGCGCGGACTGAAGCGGATGACATAACTCTCATCGTCGAGACGCTTGCGCACGCCGTCAATCCAGCCAAAGCACAAAGCCTCATCGACAGATTCAGGCCAGGTGATGCTGGGAGTGCCGGAGTCTTTCCTGTAGAAGCCGACCCAGAGTTCTTTTGATTTAGCGTGATTGGCCGCGAGCCATTTGCGAAAGGCGGCAGGAGTCTTAAAGAATCGCGGCGTCACAATGATTAATAATTGTGAAGCTCAACAATCGCCTTCAGCACATCGGCGCTTTGCGGCAGGATGGCGTCTTCCAATTGCGGCGCGTAACCGACAAAGGTATCGAGCGCGCCCACGCGCTGGACCGGTGCGTCGAGATATTCAAAGAGTTCAGTCGAAATGCGGGCCGCGATTTCTGCGCCGTAACCCCAGGACACCGAATCTTCGTGCGCGACGATGACGCGCGAGGTCTTCTTCACTGATTCAACAATCGCATTCCAGTCGTAAGGACTGAGCGAACGCAGATCGATTATCTCAACACTGATACCCTGCTTCTCAGCTTCCTTCGCGGCCACGACCGAACGCTGCACCAGCGCGCCGTAAGTAATAATCGAAAGATTATCTCCTTCACGAACCGTCCTGGCTTTGCCCAACGGAATCATGAAGTCGTCGCCGGGATAAGCAGACTTGTTGTAAGCCTGGCGATACAGATGCTTGTGTTCGAGGAAGATGACCGGATCGTCGCAACGAATCGCGGTGCGCAAAAGACCGTTCGCGTCGAGCGCGTTCGATGGATAGAGCACGCGCAATCCGGGAATCTGGGTGAATAATGAAACGCCGGATTGCGAATGATAAATCGCGCCGCCCTTGAGATAACCGCCCACCGGAACCCGAATTACAACCGTCGAGGAAAATTCATTGCCTGACCGCCAGCGCATCAGCGCCAGCTCGTTTCTGATTTGATGAAAGGCCGGCCAGATGTAATCGAAGAACTGAATCTCAACCACCGGCTTTAGTCCGCGTGTGGCCAGACCGATGGCCCGGCCGACGATGTTCGCTTCGGCCAGCGGCGAATTGTAGACGCGCCGGCTGCCGAATTCGCGTTGCAGGTTCGCGGTAACTTTGAAGACGCCGCCTTTGCCTTTCACCTGGTTAAGCGATTCCTCGCGCGAGCAATCTGCGACGTCCTCGCCGAAAACTACGATGCGCGGGTCGCGCTTCATCTCGGTGTGTAAACAGCGATTGATCAAATCGACCATCGTGCCTGGATTACCGCTCAACTCGACACGGTCTTCGGTGTCGAAATCATTTGAGGTTGGATCGACTTTGGGCGAATACACAAAGTCCATTGCCGTCTCAGCGGCGGGCTGCGGGCTGGCCAATGCCCGATCGGCCGCGTCATTGACCTCGCGATCGATTTCGTCCTTGATTTGCTGCAGCTCTTCCGCCGTGGCCACGCCTTCTGCAACGATTACCGATCCGAACCGCTTGACTGGATCACGTTCGGCATCGGCCACGCGTTCAGCCTCACAGCGATAAAGCTTTTCATCGTCAGATAACGAGTGTGAATAAGGTCGAATGACTTTGGCGTGGACGAAGGACGGGCCGCGGTTCTTACGACAGTTATCAACCGCGCGCTGCATCACCGCGAAAGATTCAATCGGGTCGGTGCCGTCACATCGTTGCCGGAACAAATTCGGAAAGCCCGAGACCAGTTTCGACGCGTCGCCGCCGGCGGTCTGAACTTCGACCGGAACGCTAATCGCGTAGCCATTGTCTTCGAGCAGGAACACCACCGGCAGACGGAGATTGCAGGCGGTATTCAAGGCTTCCCAGAACTCGCCTTCGCTGGTAGTGCCATCGCCCAGCGACACGTATACGACTTCGTCAGCATGAAAGCTCTTAACCCGCCGCTTCAATTCTTTGATCAGCTTGATGCGATAGGTCGCTTCCGCACAGCCGACAGCCTGCAGGAGTTGAGTTCCGGTTGGCGATGATTGCGAGACGATGTTGAGTTTGCTGTGGCCCCAGTGCGAAGGCATCTGACGTCCGTGCGAATTGGGATCGCTCGCGGCGCCCACGCCTTGCAAGAGCATTTCGAGCGGCGTCATCCCCAGCTGCAAACACAGCGCGCGATCGCGATAGTAAGGATAGAACCAGTCATAACCCGGTCGCAGGCACATTGCCGCCGCGGTCAGAATCGCTTCGTGGCCGGCGCCGCTAATCTGAAAAAAGATGCGGTTCTGGCCCTTCATCTGAATCTCTTTGTCGTCCAGTCGCCGCGACAGATACATCGTGCGAAAGATCTTCAGCATCTCTTCGCGGCTCAGCTTAGGCAGTTCCGTCGAGCGTTCGCGCTTTTGTCTTTTTGGCCGCTTGGGTTTGCGGGGCGGAGTGAGTTTGGTGATCGGCGAAGGAACCGGTCTGGGTTCCGCCTTGGCGACGGCCTTGCCCGTAAACGCCTCCTCAGGCAATTCACCTTCGATCTTCTTTACCAGTCTCAGAACTTTAGTATCGCTCATGATTGCTCGGTTGTGTCAGAAGCCCGACCGTCAGGGAGGGCAAGCCCGTTATCCCTGCACTCGCGTGTATTCAGCGCAGCCCTCCCTCACGGTCAGGCTTCTGACACGAGCGCGTTTAGCGCTCAGAATTCATTCTCTAAAATATCTCTGTATTCCTCGGCCATCCCCGGATGACCGTGTGATGACGCCGCCTCGATACCGCGCTGATAGGTCGCCCGCGCCATGTCATTTTGTTTGAGTCGCCGGTACGCAGCGGCCAGCATTCCGTACGCGTTACCTTCGTCATCAGCAGCGGCGAGATAGCGCTCAAGCGTCTCGATCAGTTTCGCATCATCGCCGGCTTTCTCGTATTCCTTTGACAATCCAAACAGCACGGTGGTATTCGCCGGATCGGCGACCAGCATGTTTTCGAAAACTTCGATACGTGATGCGGCCATTTGCGATTTACTTTCCGATGATTAACTTGGCGATCGTTTGCAGCTGCATATTCGAAGTACCCTCGTAGATCGCGCCAATCTTTGAATCGCGCCAGTATTTCTCGACCGGGTAATCCTTCACGTAACCGTAACCACCGTAGAGCTCGATAGCCTTCGAGGTGATGCGTTCAGCCGCCCGCGATGAATAAAGCTTGGCCATGGCGGCTTCTTTCACAAAATTCTTCTTCGCATCTTTAATGCGCGCGGCGTTGTAGACCATCAAGCGCGCGGCTTCCAGGTCAGTCGCCATTTCGGCCAGTTGAAATTGCACGCCCTGAAAATCGCTGATGCTCTTGCCGAATTGTTGTCGCTCTTTCGTGTAGTTCAGCGCCGCTTCGAGCGCGCCCCGAGCAATGCCGATCATCTGCGCGCCAATGCCAATGCGGCCTTCATTCAGCGTTTCAATCGAAACTTTATAGCCCTTGCCGAACTCGCCGAGCACGTTTTCTTTTGGCACTTTGCAGTCTTCAAGAATCAATTCAGTCGTCGAGGACGCCCGGATGCCGAGCTTGTTTTCCTTCTTACCGACGGTGAATCCTTCAAAATCTTTCTCGACGATGAAAGCGGTGATGCCGCGATAGCCGGCTTCGGGATTTGCATTCGCGAAGAGTACGAATATTTCTGCTTCCTTGCCGTTGGTAATCCAGAGCTTGCGCCCGTTAATAACGAAATGATCACCCGCATCAACGGCGCGCGTTTGCATCGCGAAAGCGTCCGAGCCGCTGCCGGCTTCGCTCAAGGCGTAGGCGCCAACTTTCCCGGTGGCCAGCTGCGTCAGATACTTCTTTTTCTGATCGCCGTTCCCCCAGCGAATGAAAGCATTGTTAACCAGCGTGTTCTGCACGTCGACAAGCACGCCCACCGACGCGTCGACACGCGAAAGCTCTTCCACGGCGAGAATCGCCTGGAAGAATGAACCGCCGGCGCCGTCGTACTCCTCTGGCGTTTCGATCCCCATCAGACCCAATTCGAAACAGTGCTTGAGCACCGCGGGATCGAGTTTCTGCTGTTCATCCA
Source organism: Pyrinomonadaceae bacterium (assembly GCA_044870975.1). GTDB lineage: Bacteria > Acidobacteriota > Blastocatellia > Pyrinomonadales > Pyrinomonadaceae > UBA11740. The sequence continues at coordinate 67,552 of JBIOZK010000036.1, read as the reverse complement.
TCTCTTCGACGCGTTTACGAATTTCGCCTTCGGCAAATTCGCGCACGCTGTCGCGAAACATCTGTTCGTCCTCTGAAAATGTCGTCAGCGGACGCGCGAGTGATTCTTCTAAAGCTGTTTGAGTCTGAGTCATAAAATTGCCGGACCGCAGGAAAGGGATTATTTGACGATCTTGAATCGACATCATAATCAACCGTGCGCGCAAAACGCAAAAACAGAAGCGGCACAGACTTCAGTCTGTGATTGCGCGGCGATAATTCACAGATTGAAGTCTGTGTCACTCACTGCAACTGTCGCATTATTCTGGCTGCTCGTGTTTGAATACGACGGCATCGACGGCGTTTTAACGCCGTACCCTTGAGGCACTATCTTTGCACTGGTTGAACAGCCGAGGTCTAATTAAGAGATGAGCAAATCGCACGCGGCAAAAAAGAGATTTACCCCCGTGGGAATCATTCTGACGGCCGCGGGACTGGTGCTGTTCATCTATTTCGTAAACCGCGCCGGCGTCGGACAGATCTACGATGGCGTGGTGCGATTGGGCGCCGGCTTCCTGCTCATCATCGCCATCTCCGGTTTTCGGCACGCGGTGCGGGCGGCGGCCTGGTGCCTGTGCATGGAGGCGCCGTACCGTCTGAGATTTTCGGACGCCTTGCGCGCACGAATCATGGGAGACGCGATCGGAAATGTGCTGCCGATTGGCAGCTTCGCCCTCGCTGAACCGTCTAAGCCAATCTTGATTCGCGATCGCGTGCCATTGATGGCCGGCTTCTCCAGCTTTGTCATCGAAAATATTTTCTACGGGTTGTCGGTCGTGGTTTTCGTGCTCGCCGGCATGATTGCGCTCTTGCTTTCGTTTCATTTGCCGAAAGGCTTGCGCATCGCCAGCATCGTCACGATTGTCGTAATTCTGTTGGTCATTGCGATTAGTCTGGTGTTGGTTCGCCGGCAGGTGAAATTTGTCAGCCGCGCTGCTGCGTTTGCCCATGGGCACGGCTTCGACGCGAAATGGATCGACAAGGGACGCACGTTTGAAGAGCGGGTTTATGGTTTCTTATCGCGCAACTCGCAACGCTTCGTGCCCATCCTGCTGCTGGAATCCTGCTTTCATCTTTCCGGTGTGTTGGAGATTTATGTGGCGCTCTATTACATCAGTCCGGAGCAAGCTCCTACATTCTTCACGGCGTTCATTCTCGAGTCAGTCAATCGCATCATTACGATGGCTTTCAAATTCATCCCCCTGCGCATGGGAGTCGACGAGGCCGGCACCGCCAAGATTTCGAAGATCTTACGCTTCTCCGAAGCTGCCGGCGTCACGCTCGCGATTGTCCGCAAAGGTCGGGATCTCTTTTGGGCGGTCATCGGTATTGCTTTGCTGGTGCACCGTGGATTGTCTCTGCGTGCGATCGCCGAAGAGAGTGCGAATCTGATGACCGAGGGTCCAATCTCAACGCCACCTCCTGCAACTCAACCAATTGAGGCCCGGATTAATTTGACTGAAACCTGAACTCATCCTCCAAACCTCGAGTCCGAAAAAGAAGCCGTGTCGAAGGAAAAGCTACCAGCATTATTGGACAGAATCCTCCTTCAGTTCTTCTCTTTCTGACTGATCGCCTTTCCTTGCCTTTTGCTCATACATCGATAAGACTTGAACGCCGAGCAAACCAAACCCTCGACGCCGAACAGCCTTTCCCTTTAACGTTCGACCAATCAAGGCGGTAACCGATCAAGAGAGGCGAAACATGCGGCTAGCCGACTTTATCGTGAGTAACAACGAGGCCATTCTGGCGGAATGGGAGACGTTTGCCGCTGGCCTGCTTCCGGCCGCGACGGGTATGACATCGCTTGCGTTGCGTGACCACGCAAGACAAATTCTGGAGGCTGTGGTGAAAGATCTGTCCACGCCCCAGACCAGGGAAGCTCAGTCCCAAAAATCCAAGGGTAACGCACCCCAACTTCCGGGGGCTCCCGAGACCGCAGCACAAACGCACGCCGTGATGCGGGCGCGAAGCGGCTTTGACATTAATCAACTGGTCGCCGAGTACCGCGCGTTGCGCGCCAGCGTCCTTCGCCTGTGGATGGACGCGTGCCAGCCTGGTGAGATTAATCTTGATGATGTGGTCCGTTTCAACGAGGCCATCGACCAGGCGATTGCCGAATCGGTTCACTTTTTCAGTACCCAGGTGGATCAATCCCGGAACCTGTTGCTGGGCATGCTGGGTCATGACATGCGCAACCCGCTAAACAGCATCCTGATGACCGCCAAGTACCTGGCGGCGCTAAATGCCGGTGACCGCGTGTCGGATGCGGCGTCGCGGCTGATCAGCAGCGGCGCTTCGATGAAGGCACTTCTGGATGACTTAACTGATTTCAATCGGACTAAGTTGGGTTTGGGTATTAAGGTCGTCCCAGTCGCACTCGACTTAGGACCACTGCTTACCGATGAGTTGGAACAATTACGTGGGGCGCACCCAGGTCGGCAAATTGAATTGGAGATTGCAGGCGACACTCGAGGCTTCTGGGACGGGTTACGTGTGCAGCAGTTGCTCCGCAACCTGGTTATGAATGCCATCAAATATGGAGCACAAGATGCACCGACCCATGTGGTGTTTACCGGCGAGGCAGCGGACATTACCATTGAGGTGAAGAACAGTGGGCTGGCGATTGGGAAAGAGAATTTGGACCATATCTTTGATCCGCTCAGACGAGCCGTTGTGCCAGAAGTCGATGACAGCGAGGCGGGACTCGGTCTGGGATTGTATATCGTACGCGAGATTGCCCAGGCGCATGGTGGGGAGGTGACCGTCCGATCCGATCACGGAGAAACCGTGTTCGCCGTCCGCCTGCCCCGCCGCAATTAGGTCCTGATAAGGTAGCGGGAAGCATAGTCAAAAGTTTCCGGACGAGGGATATCACTACCTAGAAGAACCGACAAAGCGAACCTGCAGTTTGATCGACTAAACCTCCAACTTGCTCGAGTGAACCTGTAACTTGATCGAGTAAACCTCGAACTTGATCGAGTAAACCTCCAAGTTGATCGACCAAACCTGTAACTTGATCGAGTAAACCTCGAACTTGATCGAGTAAACCTGCAACTTGATCGAGTAAACCTGCAACTTGATCAAGTAAACCTGCAACTTGATCGAGTAAACCTGCAACTTAATCGAGTAAACCTGCAGCTTGATCGACCAAACCTGCAACTTGATCGAGTAAACCTGCAACTTTGCTCAGCAAAAGCGCAGATCCGCGAATTGAGGGTCAAACTGAGGGTTTGCCGGATTAACGGCGGACGAGCTTTAACTATTTGCTGGCTTTCGAGCTAGACTGTCGTCGACTAACTCGAGGACTATTGATGATGAAGCGCACCACAGTCGCCATCCTAACCCTTTCGCTCGCGTTCTTCGCCGTTGGCAATAGCGGCCAGGGCCAAACAAAGCAACGCGCACATGTCGTTATCCTTAGCACGACCGACATGCACGGCCGCGTGTTCCCGATTGACTACTACACCAACAAGTACGACAACGTGGGCATTGCGAAGGTCGCGACTCTGATTAAGGAAGCGCGCAAGAACGATCCGGATCTCCTGCTGCTGGATTCAGGCGATACGATTCAGGGCACGCCGCTCGAATACTTTCACAATAAGCGCAACAACACGCCTCCCGATCCGATGATGCTGGCGATGAGCGCTTTGCATTACGACGCGATGACAGTCGGTAATCATGAATACAACTTTGGGTTGAAGGTGATCGAGAAGGCGCGCAGCGAAGCGAAGTTTCCCTGGCTCTCGGCGAACACTTATGAAACGCGGGTTAAGGGTGATCCGTCCAATTACCATAAGCCATATCTCATCAAGGAAGTTCAGGGCGTGCGCGTCGGCGTACTCGGTCTGACTACTCCCGGCATCCCCAACTGGGAAAACCCACCCAACTACGAAGGCCTGGAATTCAAAGAGACTGTCAGCGAAGCCAAGAAGTGGGTAAAGGTTTTGAAAGAGACCGGAAAGTGCGACGTGGTCGTCATCGCCATGCACATGGGCACCGAAGAAGATTTGCGCACCGGCATTCCCAGTCCTTCACAAGTGCCGAACGAGAACGCTGCTTTAACAATCGCGCGACAGGTGTCGGGCGTTGATGTGATCTTAATGGGGCACACGCATCGTGACGTCAGTGATCTGTTTGTGAATGGTGTGTTACTGACGCAGGCGAACCGCTGGGCCAGCCATGTCGCGCGGGTCGATCTCTATCTGGACAAAACTGAAAGTGGCCACTGGCAAGTGGTGATGAAATCTGCGCGGACAATTCCGGTGACGGAGAAAACTGACGTCGATCCGGAGATTGCGAAGCTCGGCGAACCTTACGACAAAGAAACTCAGGCGTGGCTGGGACGCGCCATTGGCGAATCAAACGCAGACCTGACGGCCAGCGGCTGCCGCTTTCACGACAGCGCGATTATCGATCTGATTCAGCGGGTGCAGCTCGAAGCGGGCAACGCCGACGTGTCGATGGCGGCGTGCTTCAATCCATCGGCAAGAATCCCGAAGGGCTCGGTGACCGTGCGTGACATCGCCGGGCTTTACGAATACGAAAATACTTTGGTGACTATCGAGTTGACCGGGCAACAGTTGAAGGATGCGCTGGAGCATTCAGCGCGGTATTTCAAGGAATATCAGCCAGGAAAATCGCTGAACGAACTGATCGACACGCGGATTCCCGGCTACAACTTCGATGTGGCGCAGGGAGTCACTTACGACATCGACCTCACCAAACCTGTTGGCCAGCGAATTCAAAATCTCAAATTCAAAGGCCAACCGTTATCGCTGACTCAGAAATTGAAAGTGGTCACGAACAACTATCGCGTGAATGGCGGCGGCGGCTTCAATATGTTCAAGAACGCTCCGGTACTTTATCGATCGAGCGCCGAAGTGCGTGAACTTATTATTGATTGGGTTGAAAAGAACAAAATTGTCCCCACCCAAACGGACAACAATTGGAAGATTGTTGGCGCCCAGTAGTCCCCCCAGGTGGGTGGTTCCTCAATCGGCGATTGCCGGGACCCGAGGCTTCCCTCAAAAGTCCCCCTGACTTCACGGCGCGAATCGTTGCCGGTACTCAATTGAGGTGATGAAGGCCTTCACCATTTCGGCGTTGATGTAGTTGCCGTTGAATTGATTCAGCTTCGTCAGCCAGAAGTCATAGCCTGAATAATCGGTGTCCTGCGGGTCGTTTGGATTGCGACGCAAGTAGCCGAGGTATTGCATCAACACAAACGCGCGGTTGAACTCGGCAGTTTGCAGATCCTGGTCTTCCGCTACTTGCCGCAGTGCTTGGGCTCGCGCCGTGGAGTTCGCGGTATTGCCCGCTCCACCAAACAAGTTGACGGCGGTCGTGCGTTCGCTAGCCGACAGGACATTCCCGGCATTCTGATTCAAACGGTCGACAAACTCCGCCGGGGTCATGGTAGTCGGCAATGCGGCCGTGAACCTTGCGCGCTGCACGAACTCCAGGAAGAAAGCCTGCTTATTGCTTTCCAGTAATTGCTCCCAACCGGACTGCAGCACCACCACTCCCTTCGTGATGCGCTGAGCGTCGGAGAGAAACTCAGTGAACCGCACCGTGGGCACTGGCAGTTGATGCGCCCCGCCAAACGTGGAGGTGCCGCTGGTGTCGGCATAAGCTGCTTTGTAACCCCGCTCGACCAGATAACCTGTCTGTTGGAATTCAATTGAGAGATAGAAGGCAGCTGAAACATTGATACGCCGTGATTCAATGCAGGCCTGATCAGAGTTGCAGGAGGTAATCTGGCTGGTCCAGAAGTCCCAGCCGCTCTGGTCAGGTTGCCGGTTGAGAAAGTCGTGATAGTGCTGACAGACGAAGTTCGCCGGGTCGTCGATGACATTTGTGGCAGGTTCAGAGGCATCATCCGTGATCGTCACAGTGGCGGTCCCGGGTCCGCCCAGAGTAAAGCCGGATGGATTACTTAAGCTGAGATTGAACGTTTCATTTCCTTCGACATAAGAATCCTCGTTGATCAACACTGCGAAGGTTTTCGAGGTTTCGCCGGCGGCAAACTGAAGTGTGCCGAGCGCGGTGATGTAATCGCGACGGTCAGTCGCCGTCCCGTTCGACGAATTGTAATCGACGCTGGCTGCGCTGGATGCATTACCAGTGCGATTAACCGTCACCGTCACAAACGTGCAATCCTCCTGCACGTTGTAGCTCGCAGCGCTGAATTGCACATTGTTCGGCGTTGGGGTCGGTGTTGGCGTAGGGGTCGGAGTCGAGCATACGCCGGCGTAGCGAGCCAGTGCGAAGTCGTAATCGATGCCCGACGCAATTACATCCACCTGTCCGGCCGCGATGATACGGCCGTCCGGTTGGATGGCGACGGCGTTGGCCAGGTCCTCTTCGGCGGTGCTAAAGGTGGTGGTGACGCGACCGCCGGGAGCGAAGGTCGTGTCGCGCGAACCGTCCGCATTCAGGCGAACGAGCGCGAAGTCTTCTTCGAGACCGGATACCGCGAAGCCAGCAGCGACTATCTTTCCGTCCGGCTGGACGGCGACGCCAAGAGCCCGGTCGTCGCTGGTTGTGAAAACAACTGTCAGCTTGCCGTCAGTGTCGAACGTAGTGTCGAGCGAGCCGTTCGTGTTGTAACGCGCCACCGCAAAGTCCCCAATGTTGAAGGTGTCGTCGGTGGCGCTGCCCGCAACTACGATCTTTCCGTCTGGCTGGAGGACGAGGCCGGATACTTGATCGCGGCCCGGGCCGATGTTTGTCGTCACCTTGCCGTCGGTGTCGAACGTAGTGTCCAGAGAGCCGTCCGCGTTGTATCGCGCCAGCGCGAACTCGTTGTAGCTGCCGATTAAGGCGTACCCCGCGACCACGATCTTACCGTCCGGCTGGAGCGCAATCGCATTGATATGTTCGTTGCCTGAGCCGAAGCTGGTTGTCACCCTGCCGTCCGCGTCGAACGTAGTGTCGAGCGACCCGTTCGCGTTGTAGCGGGCGAGTGCGAATTTGTCCAAGCTGCCAACGCGGGCGTATCCGGCGGCGATAATCTTCCCGTCCGGCTGAATGGCCACGCCGAACGCTTCGTCGAAGCCTGCGCCGAAGTGGGTCGTGACCTTGCCGTCCGCGTCGAACGTGGTGTCGAGCGAGCCGTCCGCGTTGTAACGAACGAGAGCAAAATCGTACTGGGTACCACCAGTGATGAAGGCGTGTCCGGCAGCGACAATCTTTCCGTCTGGCTGAAGGACGACGGCGTAAGCGATGTCGTCAGTGCCGAAAGTGGTCGTCACCTTGCCGTCCGAGTCGAACGCGGTATCGAGCGAGCCGTCTGCGTTGTATCGCGCCACCCCGAAGTCCTCATCGGATGAGCTGCCAAACGTACCGACGGCGACAATCTTCCCATTTGGCTGGACGACGACGGCACGCGCCTGATCGTTATTGCCGGTATGGGTTGTCACGCGCCCGTCCGTGTCGAAGGTTGTGTCTAGAACGCCGGCGCTGGTACAGGTCGGAGGTGTGCTTACGGGGGTTGGACAACTCCCCGCTGCCACTGTTTCCAAATATCGGGCCAAGCCGAGGTCACCGCCCGTTACTATTTTGCCGTCAGGCTGGACGGCAAGAGCACGCGAGGAATCGATGCTGTGTCCACCGCTGCCAAACGAGCTATCGAGTGAACCATCGCCGTTGAAGCGGGCGAGGACGTTACTCCCGCCAACCAGCAACTTGCAGTTGGTCAACAGAACAAGGCTGTTGACGGATTCATTCGCGCCCAGGTCCATCACGACCTTACCGTCGCCGTCGAAAGTCGTGTCTAGTGAACCGTCGGGGTTGTAGCGCGCCAACGCGATATCGTTGTTAAGGCCCCCGCTGCCAAAGACGGTGCCGGCGACCACGATCCTGAGATCAGGCAGCACGCCGATCGCATTTGCAGCCGAGCTTCCGAAGTCAGTCGTCACCACGCCATCGAGGCCGAATCCGGGATCTTTCGTCAGGTCAGAGCGGTACTTGGCCACGGAGAAGCCTGCACCGCGACCGAAAACAGTTGAATATGCAGCCAAAATGCCACCGTCGGGTAGCGCTGCGAGCGCAGTAATATGAGACTCCTCCGAACTGACACTTCCCGCGAAATTGCCGTTCACGTCCAAGCGACGGAGGATTGATTCCTCCAATGGCTCAGCCGCGTCGCGAAAAGCGACCCCAACGACGATTGAGCCGTTGGGCAGCGACGTCATGGCGTGCAGTCCGTCGGAAGAGTTCCCGAACGCATCGTCGACGCCGATCAGGAACTCAACCAGTCCGTCGCCGCTGAAGCTGTTGTCCGGCGAGCCATCGGCATTGAAGCGGGCTATCATGCCGTACGTGTCGCTTCCAATGCTTTGTGCGTACTGTCCACCCGCGGCGACAATCTTCCCGTTAGGCAATAACTCGATGGCGCGTAACTGAACGCCGTAGTCAAGCAGATTGGTGGAGGAATTGTTGCGAGGGCCGAGGAAGTTGTCGAACGAGGCGGTGGCCGCGCCACCCACGCCGAACGAGGGGTCAAGCGAGCCATCAGGATTGAAACGCATCAGCAGGAAACCGCTGCCATATGCCGTTCCCGCGAGAACCTTGCCGTCGGGCTGAACCGCAACGTCCCACACGCTCTTCGCGCTGAGGCTACTCGTCAGCGCAGTGACAATCCGACCGCCCACGCCAAACGAGTCGCCGGGCGTCGCATCGTTCGTCGCACCATCGTCAAGACTGCCATTGAGGTTGTAGCGAGCAATGGCAAAATCACGTCCCGTTCCCGGCGATGTCGTTACGCCCGCTGCGATGATTCGCCCATCAGCTTGCAAGGCGAGCGCGTTGGCCCAGTCGCGCCGGCCTGCACCGAAGTCCGTGCTCACCATACCGCCCGTCCCGAAGTTAGGATCGAGCGCTCCGAAAGACTGGTAGCGCATGACGAGAAAATCGTCCGTGCCGGTATAGAGGTTCTTCACGCCCGCGGCGACAATTGAGCCGTCTGGCTGCAGAGCGATGCGATTAATCTCGCTGTAGCCCCCGGCGTTTGTCGTTAGCTTGCCGTCGCCGTCGAAAGATGTGTCCGGCGTGCCGTCGTCGTTGAAGCGCGCGAGCGCGCAGACTTTCGGGTTGCCGGTCGTGTTCGAGAATGTGTACCCGGCTGCGACGATGCGCCCGTCCGGCTGAATTAGCACGTCGCGGGCGGTCGCTTCCAATTTGTTGAAGAAGTTGGCGAACGCCAGGCTGCCCACGCCGCCTCCGATCTCGCTGGTGTCGCCGTCGCCTGGATACCAGGCGTTAAGCCCGATAGGTACTGCGACGCAGCCAGGCGCCGGCGCGCCGGGCTTGCACTTGCCGGCGCTGCCCGCGCTGAAGATCGATTGAATCTGCGCCTGCGTCAGCACGGTGCTGTAGATGTTCAACTCGTCGACGAGACCGAGAAAACTCCCCCCGAAAGCACCGCCCTCGGCGCCGATGGCGGCGTTGCTGTTGTTATCGAATCGATATACGGGCTGGTATCGGCGTGGTGTGTCTGCCACTCCGTCAACGTAGAAGTTCACGCCGGTGTTGCCCGAGGTGGAGGTGACGGCGATGTGGTGGAAGTTGGTGTCACTGACGACCACCGTGTTTGAAACCGTCTCAGTGTCGTCCTCGATGTTGTTGTCCTTAGCGTCCTTGCTCAGAAAAAGATGCCCGTCCGGTTTGATCCCGAAAACGTAGCCGTCAGGCCCCCAGCCAAAAATCACTCCGTTGCCACTGGATGAGGTTGCGACGGTGCTGCCTCGCTTGACCCACGCCTCAATCGAAAAGGTTATCGTGTAGTGCAACGCGGGCGGGTTGCCGATTGAGACTGCGTCGCCACTCCCGTCGAAGTTGAATGCCTGGCCGACCATTCCCGGCGCGAAAGTCGTATTGCCAACAGTGGGAGCCCGGTTGAAAGACGTATCGATCGTGCCATTCGAGTTCAATCGCCGCACCGTCATCGGGTGCTGATCCCCATGGAAGTTCGTCGTCACAAACTGATAGGCCGGGCCGCCCGCGATAATAATCTTTCCATCGGGCTGTATCGCCAACGCGTCGCCCCCGAGTTTCACGACGCCGCCGCTGCCGAAGCTGGCGTCCAGACTGCCGTCGACGTTGTAGCGCACCGTGGCGGGGCTGCCGCTCTCGAAGAAAACTTCGCTTCCAATCAGCAGGCCGCCGACGCCCAGGATCTTGCCGTCGGGCTGAAGGGCAATGTCACGCAAGTAGTTTTGACGCCGCGTGGACTGGCTGCCAACGTTGGTGTCGCCGTTGTCGATGTCGGTCGTGACCAAGCCGTTCGTCCCGAATGACGTGTCCGACGCCCCGTTGCTGGTGAAGCGCATGAGGCCGAAGTCGCTGCCGGCACCGGCGCTTCCAATAACCGTGCCGCCAAGGACGATTTTTCCGTCTGTCTGCAACGCCAGCGCGATGCGATCTCCCTTGCGGAAGCCTCCCGCCCAGACCGGCGTGCTTACCCTGACGACCCCGCTGGTGCCGAAGGTCGCGTCAAGCTGGCCGTTGGAGGTGTAGCGTCCCAGCACAAACGAGAAATCGCTTTCACCCGCCACGACGATCTTGCCGTCCGGTTGAATCACGGTGTCATAAATCGAATCAAAGCCGGAGAACTGTCCCGGCACCACCTTGCCGCCCATGCCGAACGTTGGATCGATGTCGCCATCAGCCATCGGCGTAAGCGACGTCCGGGCTTTCGCGCTGCCGGCCGTCAGAGCCGAATAGCAGAGCGCACTAACAGCGAATAGCGCAGCCGACAAGGCCAGGGCCAGGCGAAGATAGGGCATCCGATTTTTCACTGAATTGCTCCCCCTTGAAGTTTGCTCAGGAAAACTATGCGCGGCCGCAAGGTGCGTCAGTCAGTAACGATGCGGTTGTGCTTCTGAACTGTATGCGGAAAAATCGGCCAAAGGCGGACAAAATAAATGGGCAGAGTTTTCTCCGTTCTGAAAAGCAGCTAGAATTCGCGCACTCCGGTCTTCCCAGGACAAAGGGTTTATGAGCGAGCAACGGGCCTCTGAAATAACGCAAATTTTGCAAGACTGGAACGCTGGCAGTGAAGATGCGAAAGAGCGTCTACTGCCGTTTGTTTATGACGAATTGAAGCGGCAGGCGCGTATTCTGATGTCGCGGGAGCGGTCCGATCACACTTTGCAGCCGACGGCGCTGGTCCATGAAGCCTTTCTCAGATTGAGTGAGCAGACCGGAATCGATTGGAAGAACCGCAACCATTTTTACGGCATCGCTGCGCGGCTTATGCGGCAGATTCTGGTTGACCACGCGCGCCTGTACGCGACCGAGAAGCGCGGCAATCACCCGATTCATTTTTCAATTGATGACGTGCAGATTTCGGTCGAAGAGCGGGCGAGTTCGATTCTCTTTCTCGATGAAGCGCTGGCACGGCTGGAGAGGCTCGATGAGCAGCAGGCGCGGATTGTCGAGATGCGTTTTTTCGGCGGCATGAATAATCAGGAGATTGCCGAGACGCTGCAAATCTCCGAACGCAGCGTCGGGCGCGAGTGGCAAGCGGCGCGGTTGTGGCTTTACCGCGAGCTGAATCAGACGTAGTCGGCGGAGCGGACTACTTTTTTCTGGCCGAATGCGTTCAAGCTTTTCGCATTTATCAACAGTCGGAAACTCCAACGATGGATCCTGCTAATTGGAAAACCATAAAAGAGATCGTGTTGGAGGCGCTTGAACGCGATCCTTCCACTCGCCGCGCGTATCTGGATCAGACTGCCATCGCTGCCGAGACTCGCGCTGAGGTCGAATCTTTGTTGGGTCTGGAAACAGAAGCTGAAGACTTCATGTCGCTTTCAGTCGGCGAGTTTTCTAAAGACCTGCTCGAAGAGATGACGGCCGGTTCACTCGTCGGTCAGCGAATCGGCGTTTACGAGATCGTTTCCGAATTGGGCGTCGGCGGGATGGGCGCTGTCTACCTCGCAAACCGGATTGACGGAAAGTTTGAGCAGCGCGTGGCGATCAAGATGCTCAGACGCGAATTCAATACCGACAAGATTCGCCGCAGTTTCAAACGCGAGAAAGAGATTCTCGCCGGACTCGCCCATCCAAATATCGCGACGCTCCTCGACGCCGGCACCACCGATGACGGCATTCCCTATCTCGCCATGGAATACGTCAAAGGAGAACCCATTGATGAGTTTTGCCGGCGGCAAAATTTGCCGCTAAACGCGAGACTTAAACTCTTCAATAAAGTCTGCGACGCGGTTGGGCTTGCTCACCGCAATCTGATCATCCACCGCGATTTGAAGCCGTCGAATATTCTGGTCAACGAAGACGGGGAGCCGAAGCTTTTGGACTTTGGCATCTCGAAATTGCTCGACACGAACGCGGATGAGGGCACGCAAGTGACCCAGCTCGGAGCGCTGACACCGCAATACGCCAGCCCCGAACAGATCAGAGGCGAGCCGGTTACGACGGCCACCGACGTTTACAGTCTGGGCGTCGTCTTATTCAGGGTTCTTACCGGCAGTCTGCCTTACCGGCTGCGCAATCAGACCAACGGAAACCTTCTCCATGCCATTATCGAAACCAGGCCCGCGCTTCCCAGCGAGACAGCCTTAACCCCAACGACACGACAGCAGCTCAAAGGCGATCTCGACAACATCATTCTCAAGGCGCTCAGCAAAGAACCGGAAAGGCGTTACCAGACGGTCGAGCAGTTCACCGCAGATATTTGGCGATTCGTTGACGGCCTGCCGGTGCTGGCGCGTCCCGCTACGTTGAGATATCGAATTTCGAAATTCGTCACCAGAAACAAGGCACAGGTAATCGCCGCGGTCTTCGTAGTCGTCGCTTTACTGGTGGGAATAACCGTGGCGCTTTATCAGGCCAAATCAGCGCGTGAACAGGCACGGGTGGCGCGCGAACAAAGGGACGCCGCTCAACAAGAGAGAGCGCGCGCTGAGAGAACTAGCCGGTTCATGCAGAGCTTTCTCAACTACGCGAACCCGCATTGGTCAGGCTTGGGCACCCGCGATGACGGCCGGACCGATTTCACTGTGCGCGAGGCCCTTCAGGAGGTGGTGAAGCGCATGGACACGGAGCTGGCTGACTCGCCTGAGGTGCGCGCTGACCTCCATTACACCATCGGTGAAGTTTATGCCGGTTCCGGCGAGCGCGAACCTGCCTTCCAGCACTTACGCCTGTCACTAGAGCTGTACCGCCAGGTCCTCGGCGAGGAGCATCCGAAGGTCGCGCGGGGCATTTACTACGTATCAATGTATGAGACAAATGCTGAAAAGGCGGAAGCGCAGTTACGGCAAGCTGTGTTGATAATGCGCCGGACCGATCCCGAAAACGTCAACCTGCCTTACATGCTGCAATCGCTGGCGGAACTAATCGCAAACATTGAGAAGGAGCAGCGGAATGCTTCACGTCTGGCTGAAGCCGAAGCGGTTGTTATCGAAGCGCAGTCCATATTCAAACGCCGTAAGGGCGAAAGTGACGGCGCTACGATTTCCACCTACAACACGCTGGCCTCTATTGCCCTGACTCGCGGCGATCTTGTGCGGGCTGAAAGTTTCAGCGCAGAAGCGCTGAGACAGTACGAGCAAACGCACCAGGGTTTATTCGAGCACATCTGGGCGCTATCTTATTTGGGTGAAGTCAAGCTCAGGCAAGGCAAAGAAGCCGAGGCTGAGAACCTCTTTCGGCAGTCTTTGGAAATGGCCCGGAAGCATTGGAGCGTGAACGACCATCGCTTCAAACGACTGGTCACTTACGTCAACCAGGCTCGCGCTGCGGCGGGCAAATCGGATCGGATTTCTCCCAGTTAGTCATTAGCCAGTGAAGTCAGCAGCTTTTCATGAATTCCACCAAAGCCGCCGTTGGACATGATCGCGACCACGTCGCCGGCACGAAGTTCCCGGTGAAGAGTCGCGACGATCTCGTCGACATCGGTGATTGCGTGTGCCGGCTTGCTTGATGCCCTGATGTGACTAATCAGCTTTTCAATATCGAGCACGCCACCCATCTCAGCCGCCCTCTGCGCGTCATAGACACGCGACACAATCACAAAATCGGCCGGCGCAAATGCCTCGGTGTAGGCATCCTGAAAGGTCGCGTGACATGAAGTGCGCGAGCGGGGTTCGAAAACGGCTACCAGACGGCGGTTCGAATATTTGGTTCGCAAGGCGGTGAGCGTCTCACGGACGGCAGTCGGATGATGGGCGAAGTCGTCGATAATGGTTACGCCTTTGACTTCGCCGCGGACTTCGCAACGGCGGCGCACGCTCTTGAACGTAGCCAACGCCTCGCAGATCTGCTCGCGCGAAACACCCCAGGCATCAGCGACAACGATCACCGATAGACAGTTCCGCACGTTGAAATCACCAATGAGCGGCGTTGAGAGGTCGCCCCACTTCGTTGCGGCGCGCCAGACGCTGAAATGGGTCAGGCCATCAGCAAATCTGATTTCGCGTGCCTGCCACCTGGCTTCGTCACTGGTGCCGAACGTTTCCAGATTCGTGAACAACTTCGTGCCGAACGAGGCGACCACGTCGCGCACCGGCGGACTGTCCCAGCCGACAATCAACTTGCCATTTCCCGGCACCAGATTCATCAGACGTCGAAAGGCCAGCTTCACCGCATCGAGATCTTTGTAGATGTCCGCATGATCGAATTCGATGTTATTGACGATGGCGATTTCCGGCAGGTAATGCATGAACTTCGGGCCTTTGTCGAAATAGGCCGTGTCATATTCGTCGCCTTCGATGATGAAGTAGTCGCTGTTCGTAACCCGAAAGCTCACGCCAAAGTTTTGCACGACGCCGCCAACCAGGAATGATGGATTCAACCCGGCCTGATCGATGATCCAGGCAGCCAGACTGGTTGTCGTGGTTTTTCCATGCGTGCCGGCAATCACTAATGAACGGCGGCCGCGGATGAATTCATCCTTCAGAACTTCGGGCAGTGACCGATAGACGAGACGGCGATTCAGCGTCTCTTCGACTTCAGGATTGCCACGCGGAATTGCGTTGCCGACCACTACGCAATCCGGTACGGGGTTCAGGTTGGCGGCGCTGTAACCGCGGCCGATCTGTATGCCGATGGATTCGAGCATCGTCGACATAGGCGGATAGACGTTTTCATCCGATCCGCTAACGAAGTGCCCGCGCGCCTTCAACATCCCGGCGAGCGAAGCCATGGCGGTGCCGCAGATTCCGATTAGGTGATAATGCATCTCTCGTAACCTAAGTGTCAGAACCGGGAGCGGTAGCGACCGGATCAATTGATTCCCACGATTCACTTGATCCCGTCGCTACCGCTCCGGGTTCTGACACATCACTCTTGAACTAACGTCGCGCGGTCGCGACCAAATCACGAAACTGCTGATCGAGTTGATCGATGCACTGATTTCGTTCGAGATTGACGATGGCGAGTTCTTTAATCACCCCGTCCTTTTCATTCATCGGAATCGATTCGAACTCGTAGACTTTCTCCTGAACGTGCCAGAGCTTGCAGACGGTGTGCGCCAATTGCGCAAAACTTTCGCCGAGCGTGCCGCTAAATTCAGGAACGACGTTCCCCTCTTTTTTGTAGACCTTGTTTTGTGCAAACGTCAGCCGCTCGAGCGGGATATCGCCGGACATTGCCGCGCCCATGAACTCGTCAATTTCCTCCTGCAGTTGCCGCTCCTGCGCACGCAGGCTCGCCATGCGGGCATCGTCGTCCGTATGCCACAGCTTGAGCTTCACCGTCGCCAGCTTGTCGCACAATGAACCTAACGTCTCAGCCAATCAAATCCTCCCTGAATCGCCGCGGGTTAACGTTGTCTGGCCCAATCAATAAACGCCGCGACGTCGTTTTGCGCGATCTTTGCGCGGGCCGCCCGAAGTTCCGCCTCGGGCCAGTCCCACCAGGCAATTTCCATTAGCTCGCTAATCACGGATTCTGAAAATCGCTGCCGAATAAGTTTCGCCGGCACGCCACCAACTACAGCATAATCCGGCACATCATCGACGACCACTGCGCCGGCTGCGATAACGGCCCCGTCGCCAATGCGAAGTCCGCTGCGGACGAAGACCCGGGCTCCGATCCAAACATCGTTGCCAATCGTGGTGCGGCTAAATTCCTGATAATCATCCTTGTCTGCGAAGGTTATTCCGCACTGCTTGCGGGTCGAATAAAAGACCGGGCTGGTGCTGACAAAATTCATCGGGTGCGAGCCGTAACCACAAAGAAAGCCAGGACCAATCGAACAAAATTTTCCGATGCTGGTATAAGAGACGACCGACTGTTCGGCGATGTAACTGTACGAGCCCAAGTCGATATCAGTGATCGTGCAGTCATGGGTCAAAAGCGAATTCGCCTGAAGCGTCGCGTCGAAGAGGGCGCAATCGGCTTCGACCGTGACTCGCTCTCCGAGCTTCGAATTGAAGACGTAACAGTCTCTTCCAATTGAAACTCCTTCGCCCAGCGTGCTGTCGCCGGCGACCCGGGCGCCGAAAGCGATTTGCGCGCGCGGATGCGCGAACTTATTGGCCGCAAATTTCATCAGGTTCCGGGCGAATGACATGCGCGCGCGATGACTATTTCAGATTGGCTTCATTAACAATCGACTCGTATCGCTGACGCTTGAACACGTCGAGGAAACCGCCATGAGTCGCATTGATGATTTCGATGTTCTCGGCATCAGCGATTCGCTGCAGCATCTCATAAATGTCCCACATGGTCAGCATGGCTTCCATCATCTTGCGGTAAGTCCATCCGGGTAGATTGCCTTCGGGCTGATCGTCGACGGCCCCGTCGCTGTAGAAGTTCAAATGCTGCCCGCCATGCGACAGCCAATCGTGGTCAAGCCCCAACAAATATATGGGCGAACAGCCCATATACATAGCCGCGAGGATCGCCAACTGCACGACCGTCTGCGCGCCGGGTATGGTCTGCGTCAGGTCAGGGCGCGCGCGCCAGGTGTCTTCCAGCCCGCCGCAACTCGCAACATAATAAATTTGCTCCGAGGGAAGAGCGTTGGTGGAGGCGATGAATTCTCGAGCGTAGTGCGGCAGAAAAATCGGAGTAGAGCCAATCGCTGCCTGCAGTTGGGAGAATTCCTCGAGCGCGATGCGGCCGTCGAAATACTCCGGATCGCTCAAAAGATAATAGCTGGGCAGCCCCTGTTCGGAGACCAGGGGATGCAGGTAAAAGGCGTTAGTGGCAAACGTGACCTCACTCGTCAGACGCGACAAGTCCTGTTGCTTCAGCGAGGGGCCGTTGCCGATTACGAAACAACGACGGCCCCGGTGACGATCGCGGAAGGTCTCGTTTCGCGGCAGGAGATCGCGGCAATTGCGCATGGCGCGATAATTACAGGTCGCAAACGTCACCCGACCGATCGATCGCCTGGAGTGTTTAATCAGTCGCCATAGAAAGGCATACAGCGTCCGGTGATAAAGGCCGACCAGCCCATCTTCGCGAACGCCGCCGAGACGTTTGTTATCAGCCATGACTAGACGTGACTGCGTCGATAACTTCGTTCTGATCACTGGCGGTCAAGCTGGCCGAAGATGGGAGACTTAGCGCTTGCTGTTGAATTCGCAGGGCTACTTCGCCCCCGTACGCTTGCAGGTCCTGATTGATTGGCGAGAGGTGCAGAGGCTGCCAGAGCGGCCTTGATTGAATTCCCTGTTCAGCCAGCCTCCGCATTAATGCGCGACTACCGAGACCAAATTCGCCTTCGTTCACCAGCACCGTGTACAACCAGAAAATGCTGCGCGCCCAGGGGGCCTCGCACATCGGCCCCAGCCCCGACACGGCTTGAAAAGCATTTGTGTACGCGGCGGCGATGGACCGTCTTTTTTCGATGAAGCCAGGCAGTTGTTCCATCTGGGCGCAACCCAGCGCGGCCAGCAAATTCGGCAGACGATAGTTGTATCCCACTTCCCGGTGAATATATTCGATAGGATCGTCTTTCGCCTGCGTGGTCAGGTATTTTCCGCGCGCCGCCCAGGCCTCGTTATCAGTGACTATCATGCCACCGCCGCCAGTCGTCATGATCTTGTTGCCGTTGAAGCTGAAACAGGCAACGTCACTCAGATGACCTACCATGGAATCCCCGCAGTGCGCGCCGAGGCTTTCAGTCGCATCCTCGATAATCTTCAGGTCGAATTCGCGGGCGATCTGAATTATGGAACCCATCTCGCACGGATGACCTAGAATGTGCACCGGCAATATCGCTCGCACTCGCCGACCGGTGCTCTTATTTCGCCAAGCGCCGTTCGTCCGGGTACATTCGAGCTTAAGAAAATCGGTGACCCGCTGCGGATCCATTTGCCAATAGGTCGGTTCAGCGTCGATGAGGACCGGCCAGGCGCCGACGTATCGAACTGCGTTTGCGGGCGCGATGAAAGAGAGCGTCGAGACCAGCACTTCATCATCCGGCTCGATATTCGCCATCAGCAAAGCGATGTGGAGTGCGGCGGTTCCGTTGACGGCAGCGATTCCGTGCCGGGCGCCAACAAATTCCGCGACCATCCGTTCGAATCGATCGACGTAGCTGCCCACTGACGACACCCAGTTCGTGTCGAGGCAATCCTTTACGTACTCCCATTCATTACCGTTAATGGTTGGCTCAGAAAGAGGAATGAGGGTCGATTTTGTTTGGACTGTACCGTTTCCCATTAACTTTTAAACGACCTGCACCTTGCTGTAAGCGATTCGTCTTGTCGATCCAAGCTTGATAACATCGGATAGCTTCAGGCGTCGGGCGGCCGCGATCACTCCAGTACCCGCACCCTGATTGTTAGTCATTAAGGTTCAGAAGGTGCCATTGGCCATATCCATTTTCGCCTGGTTGTAGTCGTCCAACTTGCCGATATCGAGCCAGTATTCTCGAATCGGGAAGCAGACGACCGCGCGGTTATGATCAATCAAAAGCTGAATCAGCTCAGGAATGTCATAGCGCTGACCATTCGGAATCAATTTCCGCACCCCGGGATTCAGCAGATAAATTCCGGCGTTAATAAACTGCCGGACCACCGGCTTCTCTGAGATTCCCCGGACAGCGACCCCGTCGGTTTCTATGACACCATACGGCACGCGAATCTCATACTCGCGCACACCGATAGTCAGTTCAGACTGATGTTCGCGATGAAAATCAAGCATCGCGCGAAAGTCGACCCGCGTCAGAATATCGCCATTGATTACCAGAAGCGGATCGTCAGACTCTTCGAGCAGGCTGAGCGCACCCGCCGTCCCCAGTGGCTGATCTTCTCTCACGTAGCGAATGTCAACGCCGAAGTCTTCACCATTCTTAAAGTGGTCAGAGATGGCTTCGCTTTTGTAATGCGTCGCCAAGTTCACCTGCCGGATGCCGGCCCCTCTTAATTGATTGACAATTATTTCCAGCAGGGGACGATCGCCTACGGGTAACATCGGCTTAGGAATCTGATCGGTCAGCGGCTGCAAGCGTGTGCCATACCCGCCCGCCATAATTACCGCTCGCATCAGCGGCAGTTCGTACTCCTTCACGACGTCGCCCAGCAAAGCGAGATCGATGAGCCGTCCGTCATCATCGACGACGGGAATCTGGCGCAGGGTGTGCTCGCTCATCAAGTGCAGGATCTCGCTCATCGGCGTTCCGGCACGAACAGTAATCGGCGCGCTGTCGGGCGAGGCTGCCTTTTGTTCGAGCAATTTCTGCGCGGACAGATCGAGGTCCAATCCGGCGAGGATGGCGCGGCGCACATCACCGTCGGTGACCGTCGCGATCAAGTGGCCATTGTCGTCAACCACCAGGGCGATACCTTTGGCGTTGCGATCGATGCAGGCCATCACATCGCGAATCGGCGTGTTTGGTTTGACTAGTAACGAATCGATATCCATCTTACAAAAATCTGCCGCGCGTTCACTTTCCCAGCGGTTTTGCCGGTATTCCCACTACGGTGACACCTGCTTCGACGTCTTTGGCCACCACCGCGCCGGCTCCCACAATGGCTCCGGCGCTGATTCGTCGATTTTGCAGAATAGTAGCTCCGGTGCCTAAAAGACAACGCTCCTCAATAACTACGCCGCCTGAGACGTTCACCCCGGGGTTGATTACGTTGCAATCGCCAATTGTCGCGTCGTGCCCAAAAGTACAGCTCAGGTTCAGGATGTTGAATGAGCCGACGTTAATATCAGTGGTAAAGATATTACCCGCGCAAACGATGTTACCTTCGCCGAAGCTAACCCGCTCCGTGTCCCGAATCACGCTGGGATGAATCAGATTGGGAAACTTAACGTGCGGAAATCTCTTAAGCCGCTCGGCCACCGAAGAAATAATATCCGGCGCTCCAATTCCGATGACGGCGTACACGTCCTTTTGCGATTTCTCAAAATAGTCTTCGGTGTCGATTATCGAGTACGCTCCCAGTTGAACGCCTACCTTATTAGCCTCGCGGTCTACGTACCCAAGCAGGTTCCACTCCGGCTGTACACGGTTGATGTCTGCTACCAGAAAAGCTACTTCGCGGGCGAATCCGCCGGCGCCGATAATCACTAAATCACGCATCACCAGTCAGCCTTCATTCCTCTCATAGGTATCGCTTAATCAGCAGCCGTTCATCAATTTCGGTCTCAGCCAAAACCTGGGTGATGCGCTCGCTCGCGTTTCCATCGCCGAAAGGATTGGTCAACCCCTGCAAATCATTTTTGAAAGCTGGTCCGACTGCGGTGCGAACAGCTTCAGCAATCTCTTTTGTGTCGAAACCAACATTGAGAATATTCCGGGGACTGGGCCGGCCCTGCTGCCGCGCGCCGATATTGACCACCGGCAAGGCAAAAGACGCCGCTTCCACGATCCCGCTTGACGAATTGCCCACCATCACCGCTGCGTAAGACATTAGACTGTAATACTTCGTCGTGCCGAGGTTGCTTACAATTCGCGAATTTGGATGTCTGGACACCCACTCTTTCATGCGCCCGAGGATCGCTTGCCCGCCAGCATCGCTATTCGGATAAGTGAAAATAACCGGTTGTCCAAACTCCTCCAACGCCCTCAGAACCACATCGGCCTGGTCAACTGGAGAGAGCGAACTTTGAGTCTCAGGATGCAGAGTTACCAGCATCGGCGCCGCTTCAAACGCTGCACCCAATGCCGATTCTAAATCGGACTTCGGCATCGGCGAAAAACCATTGAGGTTATCAAGCGCCGGCGTGCCCGTGACGTGAATACGCCACCTTTCCTCGCCCATTCGCTCAAGCCTTTCGCCGTACTCTGACACGCTTACAAAATGTAAGTGGCTGAGCTTCGTAATCGAATGACGTGCCAGATCGTCGAGCGCCCCGGTAGTGATCTCACCACCGGCGATGTGCGCAACCGGAATCCGAAAAGGCAGCGCGGCCGCCACCGCTGCATGCATTTCAAAACGATCGCCCAGCGCCAGCAGCAGATCCGGCTTAAGCCGTTCATAGGATCGCGCAAACTCGATCATGCCCAGACCCATGGTGCGCGCTACGCCGCCGGGCGTGTCGGCGCTGATAAGCATCTCCAGCCGCTCGCTGGTATCGAACCCGTCGCGCTCGATCTCGTTCACGGTTCGGCCAAACTGCGGGGACAGATGCGTCCCGGCGACGATCAGCTTCAGCTCAAAAGCTGGTTCGTCTGTGATTCGCCGCAGCACCGGACGATAAATGCCGTAGTCAGCACGGCTGGTTGTCACCACACAAATTCGTTTCACTGAAGGTCGCTCCAGGAAAGAAGTTGGCCGGCTGCAAGATCGTGCTTTAGTTCTTTTCCCACAATTTCAGAGATCGAACTGGGCGGAATGCCGGTGCCCGGCCTCATCTCGTTGAGCATGTCTGGCTGCAACACGGTCCCTTTGCCAAGATGCCGAATGGCCACCAGGCTTCTTCTAGCTACCATCCGCGTATCGAGTTCGGAAGGCACCGGCTCCTTGGCGCCGTTGCCGAGACTCGCCTCAACCTCGCGAATACCTGCGACCATCAACTTAAACTCGTGCGGCTCCAGCGAGGCCACGTGGTCCGGGCCGGGCAAACTCTTGTCCAGGGTCAGATGTTTTTCGATCATCGCCGCGCCCAGCGCCGCCGCCGCCATCGGTATGGTTGTGCCGAGCGTATGATCTGAAAAGCCAACAGGTAAGCCAAATTCATCAGCCATCGTTTTCATGGCGCGCAGGTTGATTTCCGCGGCCGGTGCCGGGTAACTCGAAACGCAATGAAGCAGCACGATTTGCTCGTTGCCAACTTCTCGCATCGCCGCCAGGGCCTGCTCGACTTCATTCAAATACGACATGCCGGTCGAAAGTATGACCGGTTTCTGATAGCCGGCCACGTATTTGAGGAACGGAAGATTGGTAACGTCGCCGGAAGAAATCTTGAAGGCCGGCACGCCCAGGTCGAAAAGCAAATCGGCACTGCCACGATCAAAAGGGGTGGACATGAACTGTATGCCCCGTTCATGGCAGTACTGTTGCAGTTCTCGATGGACCTCAGCCGATAACTCCAAACGCCGCACCATTTCCAGCTGGCTCTCTTCGGTATCAGTGCGGGCCAATTGGTACTGCGCTTTTGGCGCTGACGGACTAATGACCTGCTCGGCGACGAACGATTGAAACTTGACCGCATCCGCTCCGGCGTCGACTGCTGCATCGATCAACCGGCGCGCGAGTTTGACTTCGCCATTGTGATTCACGCCGGCTTCGGCGATCACAAACACAGGATGGTCCTCACCGACCACCCGGCCACCGATCGCAATTTGATGCTGCGCGCTTGTCATACGACTGAACTACTCAGCGATGCTTCGTAAATCTCCGGTCGTTGATCGGCCAATACGGGAAACTGTTTGCGAAGCCTGGTCACCAAATCGAAATTCAGATCGGCCGTGATTAATTCCTCTTCGCCGCCGGCTTCCGCCAGTATCTTGCCCCACGGATCGACTATCATTGAATGACCGCCGAATCGATCCTGCCTGCTCTCGCCGATGCAGTTACACGCTACGACGTAAGCTTGATTCTCAATCGCGCGCGCCATCACCAGCGTGCGCCAGTGATCGAGCCGCGCTTCCGGCCACTCAGACGAAACGAGTAAGAGCTGCGCGCCCATCGACGAATAAGATCGGAACATCTGAGGAAAGCGAAGGTCATAACAGATCGCCAGACCGGCTATCGCCCACGGTAAGCTCGCCAGAACCAACCGCTCACCCGCCGCCAGAAATTCCCCTTCGCGCATGCCGCCAAACAGATGGATCTTCCGATAAGCAGCGAGCAAATTTCCGTCCGGCGCATATAGAACCTGGGTGTTAAAGAATTTGCCTTCGCTCGATTCAACCAGCGAGCCGCACAGAAAGACACTCTGCTCGCTCGCCAGCGAGCCGACCTCGGCAAAGACGCCGGCATGCAGCGATGAACCAAATCGGCTGGCCTCGTCCAAAGCGTACCCGCTCGACCATAATTCCGGCAGCACAACTAATTCGGCGCCGTTGGATTTAGCGTTCGCGACCAATCGACGGGCCGCAGCGATATTCGCTTCTGGTTGCCCGAGTTTGACTTCAAATTGAGCTGCGGCGATGCGTACCACTAGTTGTACTTTCTGAAGACGGGTTTCACGGCAGGGCCGACGAGGTATTTGTCGGTGCCCTCGTCAAGCGCGCGCGCGTAAACATCGAACGCCTCGCGCGCGGCCTCGAGCGTGAGGTCTACCTCGGATTGGCCATGAGCAAAACTGACGACCACACTCGGTATCAGGATCCCCTGCGCCGTCATCTCCTGCAGGAACAGAGTGCGTAAGGGAAATGAGACCTGTCCGGCGCGGTCTTTAGTGATGATGGCGGCGTTACACGGATAGCCCACGCAACGAATGTAATCGGCCAGCCCCATTTCGCTGGCGAGGTCATTGAAGCCATCCTGAAACGCTTTACCTGTTTTCCAGATATGGCCAATCACGTCTTTCTCTTCTATCTCCTGGATGGTGGCGATGCACGCGGCCAACGAATGCGTCTCAGCACCGTGCGTCGTTGATAGCAGAAAGACGCGCGGCTTGTCATGATTGATGCCGCCGAGTTCCATCACGTCGCGCCGGCCGGCCAGCACTGAAACTGAAAAACCATTTCCGATCGCCTTACCAAACGTAGACATATCGGGAATGACATTGAAGTAGGCCTGCGCTCCCTGAAGATGCCAGCGAAAGCCTGAAATCATTTCATCAAAGATCAGCAGAGTCCCATGACGGTGAGTCAATTCGCGTACTTTCGCTAGAAAGTCGTCTTTGGGTTCGTCAAGCGTGACGGGTTCCATGATCACCGCGGCAATTTGATCGGGATATTCTCGAAACAGGTTTTCCAAACTCGGCAAGTCGTTGTAGTGAAAAGTGAGACTGTGCTTGTAGCTCTCTTCGGGAATTCCGGAATTTGGCGGAGTCGTGCCGATAAACCAATCATCAAAACTAAAGAACGGATGTTCGCGGCAAAGCGCGACGTACTGGCGGCCGGTAAACGCGCGCGCCAGTCGGATGGCTGCCGTAGTGACGTTCGATCCGTTCTTGGCAAACTTGACCATCTCGGCAGACGGGACAATGCGCGTGATGAGTTCCGCCAATTCAACCTCGACCGGCGACGGCAATAGAAAGTTCGGGCCTTTGGCTATCTCTCGCTCGACCGCCTCGATTACCCGCGGATATGAATAACCGAGAATTACCGACCGCAGCCCCATGCCCCAATCGACGTATTCGTTGCCATCAACGTCGATCACCCGACAGCCATCGGCGCGTTCAATGAAGCCGGGCGAATTGAACGGGAACTGATCCGCACCTTTGCTGTAAGTGTGCGCCCCACCAGGAATCAACTCAGCGGCGCGGCTGGCGAGCGCCCGCGACTTTTGAAAATTATCTATTCGTTTCATCACTGCTTTAGACATTTACCTGCATCCGTTCATCCGAACTCTGTTCGATTCTTTGTAGTAAATCGAGCGTGGCTTTGTCGTCTTCGAGGGTATAGCCCCACGGTTTTTCCTGGCGACACGCGGCGATAAAGTCGCTCATTTCCTCAATGTAAGGGTTCTCGGAATAGACATAGCCTGGCTCCTGGATTCGCTCAGGTTCGGGTATGACTTCCCAGTCGCCGCCCGCGCGAAAAATTCGCACCTGTTTCGTTCCCGTAGCGTCCCACTCAACGGTCGCGCGCTCGCTGCAGAGCCGAAAATATCTCACTGGCGCGCGGGCGATGACATCGACCAACAGATGCCCCAACGCACCGGACTCAAATCTCAGCAGCACCTGATAGGCGTCGTCTATATCAACATCGAGCGTCGATAGTTTGTTGCGCATGGCGCTGACGGCCGCGACTGGTCCGATAATCCAGGTGAGCCAGGACAACTCGAACGGCACAATCTCGCGACACGCGCCAGTCGCGCGTTTGGCCACATAGAATGATCGATAGTCTTCCCACGGGTGCCAGTCGGGCAGCCATTGTCCGGACTGATAGGTCAGTAACAGCGGGGCGCCGAAATCGTCATCAACCAATTTTTTGATAGTTTGGATCGACGGGTGATAGCGGAGCGTGCACGAGGGCGCGGCCACCAAAGCGGGCTTAGATTTGGCGAGCGCAATCAACTCATCCATCTCGTCGTCGACGACGCTGGCTTCCGAAAAATAATGGCAGCCATTTTCGAGCGCCATCTTCGCGTATCTGACGTGCAGGTCAGGCGGCGTCGAAACAATGAAGGCATCCGGTTTGACCGACTCACATGCCTGGTTCACGTCGGCGAAAGTCTCGATGCCGTATTTGGTGGCTGCTTCTGTGCGCCGGTCCTCGCGCGGATCGAATCCGAATACTTCGCCGGCTTGCAGATATTGCAAGTTGCGAATTCGTCGCTTGCCCATGGACCCCAGACCTATGACCAGAAATTTCATGCTGTTCATTATCGATTTGACGTTTGATCGACCTTCGCCGCCTGCGAGTGGAAATGCGCCCAGTACTTCTCGCCGAGCCCCGAGTTCAGCGCCTGAATGTCCGGCCTGCTCGTGATCAGCGCCAGGGCATTACGCAGCCGGTTGGGCTGGCCTTCTCGCGCCAACTCCTCAAAGACGGCAGAAAAAAAGCGATGGTCTTCTTCGTAGTCCAGTGTCATTCGAATTTCGGGATGATGCAACTCGGGATCGGTAATCTTCAGCGTTTCCGTCCGTACCGAAGGATCGCTCAGGAAAAACGCGCCCCAGCCGGTTGCGGTGTCGCTTTCGCTCTTGCGCGCGCAAACGGCGCTCAAAGCTTCTGCACGCAAGCCAATCGGGGCGGCGCCAAACGGAAGACCTTCGCATTTAACGAAATCGGCGCCTGAGTCTTTCAGCAACTGCGCCACCGCATCCACCTGCTCGGGGTCAACCAGCAAATCGTCGCCATCCACGTTGATTATGAACTCAATTCCGTACTGCTCGGCGGCGCCGCGGAATCTCTCCAGCAGATCGTCCTTGCTGCCCCGAAACAGCTCCGCGCCCGTGGCGTCGGCGATTGTCTGCAGCGGCGCATCGCCCGGATCAGTGCTGGTGCAAATGACAATTACGTCGGACGATTGCGCCAACTTCAATCGCTCAACCAGGTGCTGCAAAGCGGGCTTGCCGGCAATCTCCAGCAATGCTTTTCGTGGCAGCCGGGTCGAATCGAGGCGCACCGGAATAAAGATTCCCGTTTTCATTCGCTTTAACGCAATCGCAGAGCGGCAAATTTCCAGGGCATGAACACCGCGCCGCTAAACTGCAATCGGTGACCATCCGCGAGTTTTGCGGTGTAGGTGCCGATGCCTCCCTCTTCAGGGCCTTCCAGGTCGATGCTGATTTCGAAATCGCGAAAGATGACTTCTTTCACACCCAGCGCCGCGGCCACGCGCCGAAATCGATCCACACAGAACGTGCTGTAGGTATGGTACTCCTTCGAATCTTCACCGAACCGCGCGTAGTCCCGAATCTGGGCCATCACATCCATGCGTTTATCCGTGAAGAGCGAAGAAATGAAAACCCAGTCGCTGCTGACTGAGATAAGTCGTTGCAAGACGCCGGCATATTCATCAGGACCAAAGAACAGCAGCGTGTGCATAAACGTCGTGATA
Source organism: Pyrinomonadaceae bacterium (assembly GCA_044870975.1). GTDB lineage: Bacteria > Acidobacteriota > Blastocatellia > Pyrinomonadales > Pyrinomonadaceae > UBA11740. The sequence goes on along the minus strand of JBIOZK010000036.1, from coordinate 40,455 downwards.
TTGAACGCTTCACTTGCATAGGGCTCTGGCAGATCAAAGAAATTTGCTTGCACATAGTCGCATCGCGCCGCGGCCTCCGGCAAAACCTGCGCGCGCCCATAATCGAGCAGGGTCTCATCCCGATCGAGGCCCGTCACTTTACACATCGGCCAGCGTCTCAACATATGAAAGACATTCGCGCCGGCGCCGCACGCAACGTCGAGAATGCTCTGACCTTTTACCCCGCCAACCGTCTCGTCAATAAATTCGAACAGACGCTCGGTCTGATCGTAAATCTGACGGTATTGCCGTTCGTGATACTCGTGAATCATCTTCAATTTCAGCGTGAGGATCAGGTAAACGGAACCATCACCTGCTGATAGTCACCTTGCAACGGCAATTGAATAGGCACACTGCCACGCTGGCTTGAGATGTGCGCGCCGATCAGCATTTCCAGGGAAGCCAATCCATCTTCGCCGGCACAGCTGATTTTGCGGTCGCTGATCAATTCTTTCAAAGCATCGATCAGCATCGCGATCATGTCGAGTTCCTCAGGTTCGAAGGGAACTGGTCGCAGAGGCAGCCAGAACTGTGATTGGGCCGCCAGCCGTTCTTCCGGCGAGCGCCCCAATATCTCCCACCGTCCCGTCAAATCTTCAATCGTTATCCGCCCCTGACTGCCGACAATCTCGATTCGCGGCGGCACGATGAGGTCTTCGAACATATCCACGACCATGCGCATGCCGTTTTCGAACCAATAAAGCGCCAGCGCGCCGGGATCGCGAAATTCAGCGCCACGGGGATTGGGCGCGCCGGACTCATCGAGCCGGCCGACCACTGAAGTCGCGTTTGAACCGCTCAACATGCGGGCCAAATCAAGGATGTGACCACCGTTTCCCGCAAACAATCCTCCGCCACAGGTGAACCAGAAATGGGCAAGCTTTCCGATCGCGCCATCGGCAATCAGGTCGCGCAGTTTTTGATAGCTGCTTACCCAGCGCCGGCCGTGACTAACTGTCAATCGCACACCCTTCTGACGACAGACATCGATCATTGCCAGCGCATCGTGGACGGAAGTCGCAATGGGCTTCTCGCACAGAATGTAGCGGACGCCTGATTGGGCCGCGGCAATAGTAATCGGCGCGTGCGAAGGCCCATTAGTGACCACGCTAACCAGATCGAGGTTTTCGTTTTCCAGTAACTGCTCCCAAACTGTGTAAGCTTTGACGTCATCATGATCTTTGGTGACCTGGGCGAGCGCGTCGGCGCGCGTGTCGCACACGGCAATCAACTGAACATCATCAATCTGCTGTAGGGCTTGCACGTGCCGGAGACCGTGCCGCCCCAGGCCAATCACTGCGGCCCTTAGGCGAGCTGCGCTCATTCGGAATCTCCTCGTATCGAGGCCACCAGCCTCATCGTTTTCACAGCATCATCCAAATCGGCTGCAGGAAAGGCCGGTTGCTTCTTGTCGCGAACGCAATCGATGAAGTACCGCGCCTGGGCATAAATCCCCGGCTTATAATTCTGATCGAGTGAGTCAACGTCGAGATCGGATTGCTCTCCGTTGCTTTGCAAAACAGTTCCCCGCTCCAGCGGGGCCAACGTGACCTTTCGATCTCGGCCATAGAGATTAACTGCCCAGCGGCCGGGGCTCGTCCAATTCGAAATGTAGTGGCCCGTGGCTCCGCTCTCAAACTGAAGCAGGGCGTTATAAGAATCATTCTGATTCTCGAACCATTGCTTCGAAAGGACGTTTACCCTGGCCACCTCGCCGCCAAAGAATCTGAACAGGTCGATGCAATGAATTCCGTTGGCGAACAGGATGTTGTCGACAACTTCCGCCGGATGACCGGCAGCACGGTAATCCGCAATTCGTTCCGGCGCCTCAATAACCATGGACACCAAAGGGCCGGCTTCGAGGATCGCCGCGCGCGCCCCTTGCATCACGCTGTAGAACCGGCGGTTAAATGCCACCATGTTAATGGTGTTGGTTGCTGCGGCGAGCGCCGCGAGCTGCGCAGTCTCTGCCGCCGAGAGTCCGGGTGGCTTTTCCAAAAGGGTTGGAATACCGCGCCTTAGACACTCCCGGGTGACTTCAGCCACTCGAACGACGCTGACGAGCACCAGGACCGCATCAATTTCTGCCTGGTTCAGAAATTGTTGGTAATCGGTGAACCGGGCGCCAACGCCAAACCGATCGGCACAGTCATGAATTCTCGGGTGACCGCTATTGCAGAGGGCGGTGATTCGCACATCCTCGAACGACTTCAAAACCTCGAGGTGCTTTTCGGCGATGTTCCCGGTCCCGATTACACCGACTTTAAGTTCGTTGCGAGGCATGATTACCGGCGGCGAAAGTTGACTCCTGAGCAGATTTGTCCCCGGGCCGCGTTATTTCGTCTCATCCAATTCGATAGTCATTTGAATCGATCAGCGCGTAGTTTCGATCGCGCTCGATCATGATCGGATTCGGCAATGGCCACTCAATGCCCAGGGCGGGATCATCCCAGCGCACGCCGACGGCGTAATCAGGGGCGTACACTTCAGACATTTGATAAAGGATTTCGCTTTCGTCAACCAGGCTTTGGTAGCCGTGAGCGAAACCGGCCGGAATGTAGAACATCAAGTAATTATCTTCGGTTAACTCCACCGCCACCCATTCCTTGAAAGTTGCGGAGCCGGGACGCAGATCGACCGCGACATCGTAGATCGCTCCACGAGTACAGCGGACCAGTTTCGGCTGAGCAAAAGGCGGCATCTGAAAATGCATTCCGCGTAGCGTCCCTTTGAGCGGATTACGCGAGAGGTTGCATTGCACGATCCGCGAGTCGAGCCCTTGTTCGGCAAACTCTCTGGCCGACCAAATGGGCGCCAGAAAACCGCGGTCATCCTCAAATTTCGTGGGCTCGATGATAAACGCGCCCTTCAATTTCGTTTCCTTAAACAACATGCTCAGTAAGCTGCAATCGCTGATAGAAAATTTGAATTGCTCATCGCCAGTAATTCCAATATGAGTATCGAAGACTAACGAGCCCCGTTTTTTTAGCCCGCAAAACCATCCCCGGGTTCCCGTCAAGGATTTCGAGCTGCGTTCCGTTTTGCGATGCGCGCCACCCGCGATAATAGCTGTAGCTCAACCTGTACTGCGCGCCGGCTTGGGCATTGAATTCCAGGCGATTCTCGGCGACTGTTAACTGCGCTGGCGGCGAAATGCTGGTGGCGACCCACGGCAACTCAAAAATGCTTACGTCGAACTTAGCCTCCTCGGGCGCTGCCGAAAACGGTATCTGCCACAAAGTTTCTCGATGCGCATAATTCCAACTCTTCATCACGGTGCGGAACTCATCAGTGAACGCGACCATGTACCTGATGCCTGCATCTCGACACGCCGATTCAAATTCCTCTCGACCGGCAGTTGCGTTTAAGTGCTGCACATAATTTTGAAAGATGTGGTCGTCTCCGGTCTCGGCAAAATTAGTGTTCAGCAGATCCACATTCTCCGCCGCCATAATGTAGGAGATTGCGGCCCGCGCGTACGGCAGCGAAAAATCGTTCAGCGGATGTTCAAAGGCTACTCTACCATCGCGCAACGGCCGAAATGCTCGCAATATCTCTTGCCTGATTTTTCCCAGTCTCACCGGCGTCAGATCGTCGCCCCATAACCCGCCAAAGCCCGGATACATAGAAGCAGGACTGGTATAGATGAGAATCAGATAAACCACTAACGGCGCTAAGGCCGGATTCATGATCAGAAAGATTGCTCCGGTCAAAAGCATGTATGTGTGAAGTGTGTATGGCGAAAAGATCCAGGTGATGAATTCGTTGTACAGCAAGACCACCAGAGGTAACAGCAGCAGAACAACCGAGATGAATGCCGGCCTGCGCAGCAATACTACCAGCACAAATAAGCCGTAGAGTCCCGCTTGATAAGCCAGCTCGGGCCGCAGAGCTTTTCCTTTCCAAACTGAATTTATCTGGGCGGTGCGCCCGAGTTTATCTCTTGACCGAATGAAGGGAACGACGTACCACAACGAAAGGATAAAACTGGTAATGCCGAAAGCTATTAGGCCGCTAAGCGAAGCCGGTTTCACGAGCAGCAACGCCAGGAGCATCAACGTGGTCATCATCGCCACGCCGACGTGAGCTGCCAGTGTCGCCGGCAACAAGATGGCAGCTATGGGAAGCCAACCGTTCAATGCAGCAGCGCAGGCAAGCGCACTAAGTCCCCATGCCAGTGGTTCCCAGGTGCCGATATAAATGTGCTGGATGAAATAAGTGCTGAGCAGCACGAGTGGAATCAGCCAGAGCATCTTCCGCTGGGCGCTACCAATCGCGATCCACCCGAGTCCAGCTGAAATAAGAACCGTCGAAAGGTATATCAAACCCCGGTAGCGTAAATGCCTGAGCGCGAAAATCGCCAACGGAAAACTGTGGACTGAAACAGGAATACCAAAATATGTGTTGTCGGCAATCCCGAAGAGGCCGTAGCGCCTGGCCTGTTTGACGATGGTCAGCCAATAGACGAGTCCGCCCTGTGACTTGCCGGCGCCGAATCCCACAAATTCGTCGTTGTGGTCTTCTCTCGTGAGCATGAAGTTGGCGATAACCTGCCTCACCAGGTAGTAAGGACGGGTCACAATTATTGCCAGCGAGAGCAAGGGACCCCACATCCAGAGCCAAAACGGATTAAAGATGAAGGCCTTCACCGGCGACATCAACTGCCCTGCATTTCCCGAAACCACCAGCACTGCGCGCTTTCCGTGGCCGCGCAGCAACAGTACAGCGAAAGTCAGCAGGTAACGCGGATCAATCAAGAACCGGGGCCGGTACGGAATCGCCGTGTAATCGAACTGCTCGCCACGCAAAGCCTGGAGGGCGCGCGCCACATCGCGAACAAATGGCTTAGCTTCTATGGTCCGATTTGCTGAGGCGACGGGGGTGGCTGAAACAATCGTTAAGTCAACGTCGCGATGCAAGCGCCGCAGGCCAGTGAGCGTCGCATCGATGCCTTCGGCAGCAGTGATATTGAGAACCAGGACTTTCACGTGCAGCAGCCTTAATTCTCCTGGGTGTAGGAAGCACTCAATCTTTTGTTTGGTGCTTCAGAGTGACTCTTCAGCCTGAGACGAAGCAGCGCGCGGCTATACGAGAAAAGCAGTTTCCAAAAAACCGACTTGCTGGCGCCTTTGTTTCTTATTTGATAGATGACCGGCATTTCGAGAATGGTGAAGCCCCGCTTTTGCGCGTAGTGCAACAGACGGAAACAGTAATCTCCATAGCCGAAGAAAATCTGGTCGAAGGGCAAGCTTTCGATTACCGGGCGATTCAGGACCAAATAGCCACTTAGGTTGTCCTGAATCTGAGTCCTGAGAACGATCCTGATCAGCCAGTTATAAATCAGACTGAACATGTAATGGGCGACGTCCGGCATCGCTCCGCCGGCACTAAAGCGCGAGCCGACAATCACGTCAAATACCATACTCAGGTGCAGCATGCGCGGGAGGTCAGCCGGAGCGTGGGTAAAATCCGTGTCCATTATTACCACGCGCTCACCCTGAGCCTGCTCGAGACCGGCGCGAATTGATTTTGCCAATCCGCGGTCACTCGTTCGCAGGATGGGGGTAATCCCCGGGTGGTCGCCAAACTCTTTACGCACTATCTCCAGCGTGCCGTCCGGGCTGTTATCGTCGACAACCAGGATTTCATATTCGTAATGCGGCGAAACCTGCTCGACAATCGCCTTAATAAGCTCGACGATGTTGCCGGCTTCGTTGTAAGTAGGAAGGACGACTGAGATTTTCATCATCATCCTTTCCTGGTTGCCGAAATAAAGACCAGGCCGCCATCGTCGGCACGGCTGCCACCCTTAAGAAAACCCCTGGCCCAAAGGTAAATCGGATAAGACAAAAGTCTCCGCACTGACGGCAGCAGGGTCCAGCGGTTGGTCAATCGCTTAACGACAAAACTGCCAAAGCTGAAGGGCACCAGAAAATCATTTAAGACGCAAATTTTTTTCGGATCGTAGGTGCAGCTCTCGTTGACCTCAAATCCGCAATCGCGCACAAACGCCTCCCACTCTTCAAGCGAATAGTAGTGGTAGTGTTGCCAAAACTTATTAAAGAACCGGCGATAACGTTCGGAGACGCCGCTTAAACCCAACGCCAGCAGCATGGAGTTCACCACCGTAAAGCGATCGAAGTTACCTGAAGGCACGGTAAAGTAAAGGCGGCCGGAAGGTGACAACAGCCGGTGAGCCTCGCGCAAAACCGGCTTCAAATCTTCGATATGTTCCAGCACGCTGTTCGAAAAAATTGTCTCGTAACTTCCATCCGGCTTTGGAATCTGATCGCCGGTGCATTGAATCAATTCTTTATAGGCATTCAATTGCCGGGCACGTTCCAACTCTCTCGCATCGGGATCGATGCCCGTGTCAATCTGTTGCTCGAAGGTCATTTTGGCAAACAAGCCTTCGCCACAGCCGATATCCAGAATCGGCCTTTTCAGTTCGAGGCGTGAATAGATCTCGGCTTCGAGCACGCGTTCGAAAGCGAGCGGAAAGGGCGCCATCGACATGTAAGCGAGCAGAATATCACTTCGCGTTTTTACACTACTCAATGTCGTAACCCTTTCAGATGAGCGCAGATCTCTTCGATATCGGCATTCGTGAGTTCGACATGAGTCGGCAAACTGATTGTGTTTCTGCTGATGTCCTCCGAAACCGGCAGGCTGTCGCAGTCGTAGATTTTCATCTGACTCGGTGCATAAAACCCCGGCCGAGTTTCAATCCGGGCATGTTTCATTTCTTCCATTACCGCATCGCGACCCTGGGGGTACGCACGCGGGTCGAGTTTTACCGTCATCGCCCAAAGCACCGGTTCCACCTCGGGTGTGAAGCATTGCATTTTTATCCCCGGCTGGTCCGACAGGAATGACCTGTACTGCTCATGCACTCTTTTTCTCTCGCTGATTATCGATTGCAGATGTTCGAACTGGGCGCAGCCAATGGCTGCTTGAAAATTGGTTAACCGAAAATTATGGCCGGGAACTTCGTGCCAATAACGCCGCTCAACCATGCCGTGGCTGCGATACATCTTCATCAATTTTGCCGACGACTCGTCCCGGGTTAGGACCATCCCACCCTCGCCGGTGGTAATAGTTTTGGTCGCGTGAAAGCTGAATGTCCCCAGCACGCCCACGGTCCCGGCCAGCCGGCCTTTGTATCTGGAAGCAAATGATTCGGCTGCGTCCTCGATCAGCGGCACTCCGTGATGTTCCGCCAGTTCCCGTAAAGAATCGAGGTCGCACATATTGCCGTACGTATGCACCGCAACGATGGCCCTGGTTCGGCTGTTGAGACGTTTTTCCACGTCGGCCGCGGCCAGGCACCAGGTCTGCGGATCGACTTCTGCAAACACGGGCCTGGCTTGCAAATGGAGGGCGATATTAGCGGCGGCCTGAAAACAGAAGCCGGGCACAATTACTTCGTCACCGGCGCCCAGTCCCAACGCCAAATAGGCAAGATGAACCGCCGTGGTGCCGTTGGAGACCGCCAGGGCATGGGGAACGCCACAGAATTCGGCTACTCGTTGCTCCAATTGATCGACAAACGGCCCGCCCGAAATCCAGGTTGAGAAAAGGGCCTGATTCACATACTTCTCCTCATTTCCCCAAAATGTCGGCTTGGCCCAGGGAATGAGTTCAGCCCGCTTGGGCATTTGAGCTTCATTTCTCATGCGCGATCTCTTTTAAGAGGTTTTCTTTCGATATTTCTGCAGCGTGAGGTCGTGATGTTTGATCAGTCCGCACGGTTGGAATGACAGTGCGCGGTAAAAGGCATTCGAATTTGCTTCTTCAATATTAGTTGTTACGTGGTACTCCGTCACTCCCCATTGCCTCAAGCTGTCTTCAAAGAGGGCCACCAACTGCTTCCCCACTGCTCGTCCACGAACCGTCGCGTCAACGGCAATTGCCAGGAGCTCAGCGCTACCCGCCGCAGAGTCCGAACTCTCTGCAGCTTCGGCGGATGACTTGACGCGCAGAGGATACCAGAAGACCGCAGGCAACTTTCTTAACAGCCGAAGGTTAAAAATCGATCTGCTCCCCAGCCACATAAGTCGCACCGGCGACCGCATCAGGACTGACCTTAAACTCTGCGCCACGTTGGCACAGCCCGCCAAAAACCCCACAACCTTTCCATTTTCAGTGGCTATCCAGATTACGGTTTGGCTGGTAATACAGAGTTCGTAGTAAAGCCGCGATAAAAACCGCAACCCCAAAAGCGGCAGCAGACCATGATGAATCTCGTTGATGTGTATCCTGGCGACCTCATCAAAGAACTCCGGCGGCTGGGCGGGTGTAAGCTGTTCAAACTGCATTCGGCCGCCTCGCTGATGCCAGCTTAAGACCATCGGCGACGAAGGGATCGAGGTCAAAGGCAGCCCACTCAGCGGGAGAGCGCCAGTCCGCGGCTCCGCTTTGTTCGTCGAGCCGAACCTCGTCAGACACGACGTCGATTTTAAAAAGAGTGGTGATGCCATGACTAACGTTGTTCGCACCATTGGGTAAGAGCACATCATAAGTTGCGACTTCTTCCAGATTTGCCGCCGTCAGTCCGCACTCTTCGCGCAGTTTGCGAGTGGCGGCCTCGGAGCGTCGCTCTCCCAGATGCACGCGCCCGCCGGGAAACCACCAACGACCGGCCGCGGGCGCGTTGTTTCGCTTCACCAACAGCACCCGACCGGCGGCATCCGTGACCAGCAGGTCGACGCATGGTATTGGCATTACTGAGCAGATCTTCCGATAGAGCTCTTCCGGAATTCTCATAAATCCTGCTGGCCAAACACCTTCACTTCCGGTAAGGGCAGAATGAATTTGCCTCCGTCTTTGAGAAAAGCGGTTTCACGCAATTTGAACTCGTCGAAGAAATGCCAGGGAAGTGCCAGAAAATAGTCCGGGGTTTCCTGGCGCGCTTGCTCTTCAGAAATGATTTCTATGTTAGTGCCCGGCGTGTGCCGGCCCCACTTGTAGGCGTTTCGATCGGCGGCCTTGGGAACTAACGAACTGTCAATCTCACAATACTGCAGAAGTGTGTTGCCCTTCGTAGAAGCGCCGTAGACGTAGACTTTCTTGTGCTCTCTGTTTAGCTCTCCGAGCAATCGTTTTAAGTCAGCGCTGACGCGCAGCACATTCTCACGGAACGATCGAAACGGCACATCGGTATCAAGCTGCAAGCACTGCTCAGATTCGCGTACTTTCCTGACGACGTCGCTGTCGCCGTTGGCAGACACGTTTCGTGGGCGAATGAAGAGCCGAAAACTGCCGCCGTTTATCTCGTTGAATTCAATGTGTTGCACTGCAAGGTTCTCGGTAGCCAACAACCATTCGATCGGCCTTAACGAGTAATATTCCAGATGCTCGTGACAGATCGTATCGTAGGAATTCTGTTGCAGCATGAAAGGCAGGTAAGACAACTCGATGATCCAGAGCCCTTGATCGTGCAGAATACTCGCCACGTCTCTGACAAACTGCCGCGGATCCTCGAGGTCATAGAACATCGCAATCGAGGTAATGACTTTGGCTTTGCGGTTGGGTCTCACGCCCCGGAACGCTTCGGCTGAAAAATAACTCCTCACCACTTCGAGGCCTTTCTCGCGCGCCAATTTCACCGTGTTGTCCGACGCATCGATCCCGACGCGGTCCAGGCCGTTCGTTTGGTAAGAGCAGAGCAACGTGCCGTCGTTGCATCCGATATCCAAAACCGTATCGCCGGGTTCCAGCGAGCATTGGGCTTCAGCCGCGGACGCAATCCCGGCCAGGTGGTTTCGCATGCTCTGATTTATCCCCGAAAGGTAGCCGTAGTCGTAGTACAGAACACTGGGATCGACGCTATGGGCCAGCTGTACCAGGCCACACGCATCCGGCGCGGAACAGCGAACCAGTTTCAAAGGGTAGCGCTGTTGCAGCACTTCAGGAACATCCTGCGACACAAAGTGAGTAGCGATGTATTGATCGCCAAGATCCAGTACCGGGGCCAACTCCGGCGAGTCGCAGATTCGGCACTTGTCGAGAGGTTTGCAAACTTCTGTCGTCACCGAAGCAATCCTCCGCCAACTTCGTCCGCCGCCGCGGCCTGCGATTTTCCGCGCAGTTCCGCCAAATCGGCATCCACCATCAGCTGCACTAGCTGGGTAAAGTTCACTTTCGGGCGCCAGCCAAGCCGCGCGGCCGCTTTTGACGCATCTCCTCGCAAATGATCTACCTCCGATGGACGAAAATACTGTGGATCGACTTCTACGTGATCGCGCCAGTCCAGATCCAGATAGCTGAAGCAAACATCAAGCAGGTCCCGCACTGAATGAGATTCGCCGGTAGCGATCACATAATCGTCCGGCTCGTCCTGCTGCAACATCAGCCACATTGCTTCGACATAGTCTTTCGCATAACCCCAGTCCCGACGCGCGTCCAGATTGCCGAGAAATAATTTGTCCTGTAGACCCAGCTTTATGCGGGCCGCAGACTTGGTGATTTTACGGGAGACAAAATTCTCACCGCGGCGCTCTGATTCGTGATTGAACAGGATTCCATTTACCGCAAAAATGTTGTAGCTCTCGCGGTAATTGACCGTAGTCCAATAGGCAAAGAGTTTAGAAATCGCATAAGGACTGCAGGGACGAAAGGGGGTGGTTTCCGATTGCGGCACCTGGTCAGTGTTGCCGTAGATTTCTGAACTTGAAGCCTGATAAAACCGGGTGTTGATTTCCGTCTCCCGAATGGCTTCGAGTAAGCGCAGCGTTCCCAACGCCGTTACGTCACCGGTGTATTCGGGAATATCGAAGCTGACGCGAACGTGAGATTGAGCGGCCAGGTTGAAAATCTCGTCCGGCCTGATAGTTCGCAGAATGCGATTGAGGGAACTCGCATCATTCATGTCGCCGTAAAGCAAGCGAAGCTCTCCGCTCGTTTCGCGCGGTTGATGAATATGATCGATTCTGGCCGTGTTGAAGCTGCTGGATCGCCGCACAATCCCATACACTTCGTAATCCTTAGCGAGCAGCAGCTCAGCCAGAAAAGATCCATCCTGACCGGTAATGCCGGTAATGAGGGCCTTTTTCTTAATCAATCAAATTCCTTTCACAACCGTGGTGGTTAACTATTTCAGTTAACACGTTCATCCACTTCGTAATCGAATTCCCATTTTAAAGCCGGACGGACGGCGCCTCCGGGCCATGAACCCGGATAGAATCCGCGCGCGCCTTCAGTGGAGACGTCGTCGTTAATCTCAAAGTAAGCGGCGTCTCTTTCCAGGGCCCGCAGCGTCGCCGGCGGGGTCACTAACGCCACCAGCACCCTGAGGGTCCCGTCATTCAACAGATCCGCCGGAATACGGCAGCGACTCCGATGGAGGCCCACAGGTCGCGGCTGCTGCTGCCAGCGATCGTTCTGAAAGTCTCCGGTGACAAAAACAAGTCCGCCGGAATCATCATAGACATAAACATTTACGTTGATAAAAGCGGACGACAAGACCCAGAACTCGACTTCCAGGCACCAGCTCTCGCGGATATTGAACTCGGCTGAAACCTCACCGCCCAGCCGCCGGCCGCGAACTGCCCTGAGGCGCGCCACGTCGTCACCCGGGGCTTCGGCCGGAGTTCGCCAGACGCGTTCACCCGGTCTCGCGAGGCCCTCAGCCAGATAGACCTTGATCGCGCTTTTTACGTCACCTTGTTGCGTGATGACGCCTTCATGCAGATAAAGAACGCGACTACAGAGTCGCTGAACTGCGGCCATATTATGCGAGACAAACACCACCGTCCTACCGCGATGTGCGACGTCTTCCATCTTGTTAAGACATTTCCGCTGAAAGGTGGCGTCACCTACCGCGAGCACTTCGTCGACGAGCAGGATTTCTGTTTCGAGATGCGCGGCGACGGCAAAGGCCAGTCGCAAATACATGCCGCTGCTGTAGCGTTTGACCGGGGTATCAATGAAATCGCTTATTTCGGCAAATTCAACAATTTCATCAAACCGCTGCTGAATCTCTCGACGCGACATGCCCAGAATCGATCCATTCAGAAAGATGTTTTCCCGTCCGGTCAGTTCAGGGTGAAAGCCTGTTCCGACTTCAAGCAGGCTGCCTACCCGGCCGCGCATTTCAATTCTTCCGGTGGTCGGCTCGGTGATGCGCGACAGAATCTTTAGCAGCGTCGATTTGCCGGCGCCGTTGCGGCCAATCAGCCCAACCACCTCGCCGGATTTGACGTCAAAATTCAGATCGCGCAATGCCCAGAACTGTTTCTTCCGATCGCTTCGCCGGCCCTGGAACAGTGACCTGGTCGTTTGCACCAGCGTCTCGCGAATAGTGGAATAGGCAGATTCCCGGCTGCCAATTGTGTACCGCTTGCCCAGTTCTGTGACGCTTATTATCGGCTGCATGAATCTCAAACAATATCGGCGAAATATCTTTCCATTCGGCGAAACGAGAACAAAGAATAGGTGAGTAAGACCAGCGTTATGACCGCTGAGACTCCCAGAGCTGTCCAATTAAAGCTTTGATTGCCAAAGAGCGCGATCCGAAAATTCTGAATTATTCCGGTGAGCGGATTGAGCGTCAGAACCCATTGCCACTTTCGCGGGAGCATATTGAGCGGATAAATTACCGGCGAAGCGAACATCCAGAGTTGCATCAGAAAAGGTATCGCGTACCGAATGTCGCGATATTTCACGTTCAAGGCTGAAAACCAGGTGCCGATCGCGAAAGCCAGCGCCGTCACCATAAGGACTAACACCGGAATCATTAAGAGGCCGGGCGTAATCGGCAGACGGTAATAGAGCATCAGCACAATCTGTAAGATAAAAGCCAAACCGAGATCGACCAGTCCAGCGGCGACGGCGGCAGCCGGCACAATCATCCTCGGGAAATAGATCTTAGTAATCAGATTAGCGCTGCCAACCAGACTATTCCCGCTATTGGTCACGGCGTTGGAAAAGAATATCCAAATCAACAATCCGGCATACGAGAATGCCGGATACGGAATATCATCCGACTTGATTCCGGCCAATCGGCCAAACAAGAACGTGAAAATCAACATCGTCAGCAGCGGCTGCAGAATCGCCCAGGCAGCTCCCAACAACGTCTGTTTATAACGGACCTTTACGTCGCGCCACGTCAGGAAATAAAGCAGTTCGCGGTAGCGCCAAAGGTCACCGAAATTCACCGGGACCCAGCGTTTGCTGGGTTCGATAATTACAGTATCGGAAAAACTGGGCGCTGCCGCCTGGTCTGAATCCGAACCGCTGGTCGCAGGGAATGTTTCGGAAGTCACTGCCAAGATGTTTAGAGAAACCGTAAGCCCCGAAGTCTAACAGCCTCATCTTTTGGATGACAACCGCGGGGGGAATCCCATCACTGCGCCCGCTTAACCGAGGGACTGCCACGCGCGGACTTGTTCAATGATTTGATTTACCTGTTCGTCAGTGAGTTCAGGGAAAATTGGGAGGCTGAGAATCTCGGCGACCGCAACTTCCGTCGCTCTAAGTGACGCGTGAATTGGTAGGCGTTCGGCGTATGCCGGTTGCTGATGAACCGGAACGGGATAATGAATTGATGTCCCGATGCCCGCCTGGCGCAGAAAAGCCTGCAAGGAATCGCGCGCCCGGGTGCGAACCACGTATTGATGGTAGGCATGCCTGGCTCGGGCGGAGGCAGACGGAAGAGTGATGTCCTGCCTATCGGCGAGGGCTTGTGAGTATGACGCCGCCACCTTCGCCCGTCGGCGGTTGTCCTCGTCGAGGTGCCGTAACTTCACGCGCAGAATCGCTGCCTGTATTTCATCAAGGCGGCTATTTATACCGGGCACCTTGCTCACGTAGCGCTGCTCCCAGCCGTATTCTCGCAGAGTGCGCGCGCGCCGAGCGAGTTGTTCGTCGTTGGTGACTACTGCGCCGCCATCGCCGAGCGCCCCCAGGTTCTTCGTCGGATAGAAACTGAAAGCCGCTACATCGCCAAAGGTGCCGACCTTTCGCCCGTCCCACTCGGCCCCGTGAGCCTGCGCACAGTCTTCGATCACGCGAATGCCATGCTGAGCCGCGAGCTGCATGATGCTGTTTAGCTGCGCGGGGTGACCGTAGAGATGAACCGGCACGATTGCCTTGATCGAGCCTGGATAATTTTCGATCGCTTCTTCCAGTTGATCCGTAGCGATGGTGAAGGTTGCGGGTTCGATATCAACCAGCAGCGGAGTCGCGCCAGTCAATTCAATTGCCGCTACAGTCGCCACTGCCGTGTGCGACACAGTTACCACGGTGTCGCCCGGTCCGACGTCGCAGACGCGCAACGCCAGGTAAAGCGCCGCGGTTCCATTGCCCACGCCGACAGCGTGGGGCAAACCAAGATACCCGGCGAACTCATCCTCAAAGGACGCGACTTCCTCACCCAGAATGTACCAGCCACTCTCGAGGGTGCGTTGGATGGCCTCATCAATTTCATCTCGGTGAGCGAGATAATTCGCCAGCGGGTTGGTTTGCGGAATTGAGAGCGACACGGCTGTCTTTCAGAGGTAATGCTTTGAATATTTCCTGAAGAAATCGAGCGTTAAGGCCAAACCTTCTTTGAGATGCACGCGCGGATTCCACCCGAGAGTATTAGCGATGCCTTCGTAATCGGCATAATAATCTCCGATATCTATGCGCTCACGATTTGCCGGAAAGGATCGAGTCTGGTAGCAGCCTTCGCGGCCGTTCATCTCGATCATCAAGTCTGCCAGGTCTTTGAGGCTGATCGGCCTTTCACCACCCAGATTGAACGCGCGGCCATTGGCATCATCGCTCATGGCGGCCGCCAGCAGCGCGTCGACCGCGTCATCAACGAAATTGAAATCGCGAAGCTGGTGGCCATCCCAGACTTCGAACTGCTTTCCTTCCAGCAACAGGCGAATCCAGAGACCGAGAAAAGTTTGCCGGGCATCGCGTATACGCATCCGCGGCCCATAAGTATTGGTTAGCCTCAGCGCCGTCGCGCGAATGCCGTACACGTTGTTGTAGAGAATGTGGTACCACTCGCCGGCCATCTTGTTAATACCGTTGACGTCCACCGGCCGCAGCAGGTGCTTCTCGTTGACCGGCAGATAGTCAGGCTTTCCGTAAATCTGCCGCGTGCTCGCGAAGACAACTTTGATGGCGGGGCTGTACTTGCGACAGGCTTCGAGGATGGAAAGCTGCGCGACGCAATTGATTTCCAGATCGGTATAAGGATCCTCCATTGAATCCATATGGCTGGTCTGCCCGGCTAGATTAAATAGATAGTCCTGGTCGCGAACGAGATACGCCATGCTGTGACGATCGCGGACATCGGTGATGTTCACGCGCACCTGGTCTTCAATGCCATCGATGTTAAAGAGATTGCCGCCGTACTCGGGAATCAGACTATCGACCAGAGTGACCTTCGCGCCGCACGCGACCAAACGTCGCGCGAGGTTCGAGCCAATAAAGCCCAGCCCTCCCGTGATCAGTACAGACTTGCCCGCGAAAACTGCTGCGTTCTCCATAGGTTAACGTTCTGCCACCGTCAGCAAGGCGCAATAATGCAGTTTCAGCCCGTGGATGACAACGTTAGGGGATAGGGTGTCGGGGGTAGGGGGTAGGGGTAGCGATTAAGAATCTCTACGCGCAGCACTCTACCCTCTACAACAACCAACAGCTTTGACTCAAAGTACTCCGATTGGTTCTCTGAAAGAACTGAACTGAATCATCGCCGCAGAGCGGCGAGATGTTTATAGTTTGCGAATGCCTCTCATTATCTCCGCTTAAGAAGACCCTGCTTCTATAAACATTACGTGCCTACGGCACGTTTCTGTCCCGATTCGCTCAAGCGATTACTTTTGGGGCAAAGCTACACCCAACCCCCTAAACCCTACCCCCTTCCGATTAGTTGACAGCATTCTTGGTCGCTCACTACTGTACAATCTCCTAATCGATCGAAGCGTATGAAACGATTTTTCATCACGGGCGGCGCCGGGTTCATCGGCTCCGCCTTCATCAAAATAGTATTGGCGGAATCGCCCACCTGCGAAGTTATCAATCTCGACGCGTTGACCTATGCCGGTAACCTCGACAACCTTGAGGGCATCGAATCGAGTAACTATCGTTTTGTCCACGGAGACATCGCCGACAAAGCTGCCGTAATGGCCGCGCTTCCTAATCAAACCGACGCCATCGTAAATTTCGCAGCCGAGTCTCACGTCGATCGCAGTATTGAATCAGCAGACGAATTCATCCGCACCAATGTTCTCGGCACTCAGGTCTTGCTGGATTGCGCGCGCGCCCGCGGCGTGAAGCGATTCGTCCAGGTGTCGACCGACGAAGTCATGGGTAGTCTGGACGAAGATGACTCGGAGTTTTTTACCGAGGACTCGCCGTTCCAGCCGAACAGTCCTTACGCAGCCTCGAAAGCCGCTGCCGAACATTTGGTGCGGGCCGCGCAACACACCTTTGGACTCGACACAGTCATCACGCGTTGCGGCAATAACTACGGGCCGCGACAGTTTCCTGAGAAATTCCTGCCTCTGATGATCGCGAACGCGATGAACGATGAGTCGATCCCCGTCTATGGCGATGGTGGCAACGTGCGCGACTGGATCTATGTCGATGATCATTGTCGTGCCATTCTGCTGGCCCTGACAGACGCGAAGCCGGGAGCAACCTACAACATCGGCGCGCGAAATCAGCGACGAAATATCGATGTGGCCAAATCTGTCCTGCAGCAATTGAGTAAACCCGAATCGCTGTTGACGTTCGTTAAGGATCGCCCGGGCCACGATCGGCGTTACGCCATCGATCCGGCGCAGATTGAAAACGAGCTGGGCTGGAAACCGCGCGAGACGTGGGAAAGCGGTTTGAGCAAAACCATCGACTGGTATCGGAACAATGCCGGGTGGGTCGAGCGGGCGCGCAGTGGCGCGTATCGCGAGTACTACGCGCGGCAATACGGAAGCGAGGTCGGCGCGCGTTGAAAGTAATCATTACCGGCGCGGGCGGCCTGGTCGGGCGAGCGACGGTCAACACGTTCGCCGGCAAGGGCGAGTCTGTGATCGGTTTGACCCGCCACGACCTGGACATCAGTGACGAGGCCGCCATCCGCGAACACATCGACGTGGCTGCGCCTGACGTAGTGGTCAACTGTGCGGCCTGGACCGACGTCGATGGTTGCGAGTTCGATCACGACAAGGCGCTACAGGTAAACGCCCGCGGCCCCGAGCTCTTGGCTTTGGCTTGCCGGCGGATAGGCGCGCTATTGATTACGATTTCGACTGATTACGTCTTCGACGGTGCAAAAGAGGGCTTCTACACCCAGAGAGACCAACCGAATCCGCAGAGCGTCTATGCGAAGTCAAAACTGGAAGGTGAGCGCCGGCCGCAGGTTACCTGGGCCAGAACCATCGTAGTGCGGTCGGGATACATCTTTGGTGAAGGTGGCAGTAACTTCCTGAGCACATTTCTCACTCATGCGCGGGCCGGAAAAACTCTGAAGGCAATTGACGACAGCTTTGGCACCCCCACCTATGCTCCGCACCTCGCCGAACGCCTTTATCAATTGGCCGAAATCGATTTGCCCGGGCTATATCACGTGGTGAATAGTGGCGCAGGCGCCAGCTTCAAAGAATTCATCGAAACCGGCGTAGAAATGGCCGGACTGGATCCTGCCGTCGTTGAACCAGTCTCGACGCAGTTGCTTGCACGCCCTGCCCCGCGGCCGCGGAATTCGCGTCTGCGGTGTTTATTGTCACCCGCGATCGGTCTCGCTGAAATGCCCCACTGGCGCGACGCCTTGCGCGAAAATGTAGAGCGAACTGCGCAGGCTGCGCGGTCGCAGACATCCTGATTTGCCCCCAGCCCGGTCTCTGCTATCATGTTCAATCCAAAAGCCTCTGGGGCTCTTTAGCAAGTAAGGATTTATCGAATTATGACTCAAGATGAACGGTTGATTCCCGCGCGCTCCGGCCGTGAGCTGGATCGCTCGCTCGCCGATTTGACGCAGAGCAAGGGATACGGCGGGCGGTATGGGGGTACGCCTGCTGATGTAAATCTCAAGGAATATCTTTTTGTCGTCCTCAAGCGAAAATGGCTCATCATGAGCATGGTGCTCATCGTGACCACGCTGGCGACCATCCAGGCGTATCGCGAACCGTCCATCTATCAAGGCGCGACCACCATAAAAATCGAACAGAAGAACCGTAGCATTCTGCAGTCGGGAACTGGCGGCGGAATCGTCATCGGGCAGAATGATCCAAACTTCTGGGGCACGCAACTCCAGCTTTTGCGCAACGAAGCGCTGGCGCGTCAGGTCGTGCTGAGACTTGACCTGCAACGCAATCCGGCCTTTTTTGGACCTCAAGGTCAGAGCACCGTCTTCGCTTCTCTCAAACGAATTTTTTCTAACGATGCGGCGCCCCGGAAATCTCCAGCACCCGTCGCGCGCCCCAAGGATGACGCGGTCGAGGATCAGGAACTTACCTCAGAGCAATTGGCGGCGCTCGAGCCCTACGAAGATGCCATCACGGCCAATGAAGTCGTCGAACCGCAGGGCCAGACGAATCTGGTGACCATTCGCTTTAACCACACGGACCCGGTCCTGGCGCAGAAAATCGCCGACACCTTGGCGGACGTATTCGTCGAGAACAATCAAAACCTGCAAGAGAACACCAGCACCAAGGCCACGCGTGACCTGGCTCAGGAGATAGCGAAATACCAGGAACAGGTGCATGAGAAAGAACAGGCGGTGTTCTCCTACGCGAAGCAATATCAATTGCCGTTGACCGACACCCCGGGAGCTAACATTGGCCAGCAGCGGGTCGCGACTTACAGCCAACAGTTGCTCACGGCCGAAAACGACAAGCGAAATCTGACGGCCGCCTACGATGCGGCGAAGAATGCGCCCGATCCGTTTGCCAATCCGGAAGTCCAAAAGGATGAGCGCATCATCAAGCTGCGAGAGAAAATTACGGAGCTGAAGGACAAGAAGACTGGCCTGCTGCAAAAGTACACTGAGGAATGGCCAGAGGTACAAGCCGTTCAAGCGCAGATCGTCAGCCTCGAAGCTGAGTTGCAGAAAGCGCCCGCCGAAGTGCTCTCATCCATGAAAGCCAAGGCCGACGCGGCTGCCAATCAATTGAAAGGCTTGCAATCGGCCTACACCAAAGAAAGCGGCCTGACGGCGGAACAAACCAAGAACATTATTGAGCTGGCTTCCAAGCGGGCCGACCTCGCCAGCGACCAACAGTATCTGAACACGCTGTTCCAGAAACGCCGTGAGCTGAATGCAGTTTCCGGTGATACGGGAACGAACGTTTCGGTACAAAACCACAGCCGTTTACCGGGTGCGCCTATCGGCCCTACGCGGATGAAAACGATCGTCATTGCGTTCGTATTGTCGTTGCTGGCCGGCATCGGTCTCGCGTTCCTGCTTGATTTCCTTGACGACACGATCAAGACCGTCGACGACGTCGATCGTTACATCAACCTGCCGGCGCTCGCGCTGATTCCGGCCATGCGCAGTGACAAGCCGCGTTTGCGCGGAACTGAGGCGGCGCCCGTCGACCCGAACGAAGCGACGGCGTTGGCGATGGTCAAAGACGTGCGATCGCCGATCGCGGAATCGTATCGTCACCTGCGAACCTCGCTGCTGCTGTCGTCCGCCGGGACCGCCCCGCGCACGATCCTGGTTACTTCGAGCCAGCCATCGGAAGGAAAGACGACCACCGCCATCAATACGGCGTTCATGCTGGCCCAGACCGGCGCGCAGGTTTTGATCATCGACTGTGACCTGCGGCGACCGCGGTTGCATGCGCACTTCAACATCCCCAATGCACGCGGCCTGACTAATTGCCTGTCAGGCGAGGCCAGCGATATCGATTCGGTGGTTCAAACCTACGCGCATCTGCCGAATCTAAAGCTGCTGACCTCCGGACCCATGCCGCCGAACCCGGCGGAGCTGCTGGGCTCGGACGAAATGCGCAAGCTGCTGCAATCACTTAGCGAGAAGTTTACCCACGTGATTGTCGACTCGCCGCCGGCGATTTCATTCACCGACGCTTCAATACTTTCAACCTTCGTGGACGGTGTGATTTTGGTCGTGCACGGCGGCCGCAGTTCGCGCGCGGTGGTGCGGCGCGCCAAGCAGCAGTTGTTGGATATCGGCGCGCACATTTTCGGCATCGTGCTCAACAACGTGAAGATTGAAAAGACCAGCGACTACTATTACGGCGGATATTACGGTTACTACAAATCGAGTTACTACACTGCTGAGGAAGAACCCGCCGAAGAAGGCGAAACCGTCACTTAATCAGCGAGCCTAAGGTTCAGACTCTCCGAAAATAGTTCATGCCCGGCCAATTCTGTGTCATCGCGCCCGACGTTAAGCTTGGGCGCGATGTTGTTATTTACAACTTCGTAAATCTCTACGGCTGCGAAATCGGCGATGAGACGAAGATCGGCACCTTTGTCGAAATTCAAAAGAATGCGCGCGTGGGCCGCCGCTGCAAGATTTCCTCGCATAGCTTTATCTGCGAAGCCGTGACGATCGAAGACGAGGTCTTCATCGGCCATGGCGTCACTTTCATCAACGACAAGATCCCACGCGCGACCACCGCGGCAGGTGTGTTACAGACTGACGCCGATTGGACGCCCGTGCCGACGCTGGTCAGGCGCGGCGCCAGTATCGGCAGCGGGGCGACGATCCTTTGCGGGGTTACCATCGGTGAACGTGCAATCGTGGGGGCGGGAGCTGTCGTCACCAAAGATGTTGCGCCCGACACGACCGTGGTGGGAAATCCGGCACGGGAGTGTCAGAGCCGGGAGCGGTAGCGACCGGATCGATTGATTTTTCCCGGAACCACACAGTCTCAAGTCCATTCAAAAGAGTCTCTTGATCCGGTCGCTAACGCTCCCGGTTCTGACACGCCGCTCCGGGTTCTGATCCAGCCTCAATTCACTTTTAGACGAATGCTCGCTATCCTCTCGTACCAATGAGTTTCATTAACGTCGGGGTCATCGGCTGCGGTTACTGGGGGCCCAACCTGCTTCGCAATTTCGCTGAGAACGAGGCGGCGCAACTCCGCTGGATTTGCGACCTGGACGAACAACGTCTGGCCAGTATGTCGCGGCGCTACCCGATGGCCCAGACCACCACCGACTATCGCGCGGTCGTCAACGATCCGGCGGTTGATGCCGTCGCCGTGGTCACGCCGGTAGCTACACATTTCTCGATTGCGAAAGAGCTGCTGCGCAACGGCAAACATGTGCTATTGGAAAAACCTCTGGCGGCAACCGCACGTGAAGCAGAAGCATTGATCGACCTGGCTGAGCAGAATAAACGCTCGCTGATGGTCGATCACACTTTCGTCTACACCGGCGCCGTCCGCAAGATGAAAGAAATCGTGAGCAGCGGCGAACTCGGCGATCTCCTTTATTTCGACTCAGTCCGGATCAATCTCGGATTATTTCAGCGCGACATCAATGTGCTCTGGGACCTGGCGCCGCACGATTTGTCGATCATGGACTACCTGATCGAACGCCAACCACAGGCGATTAGCGCGCTCGGCAGTTCGCATATCGAGCGTGGCATCGAGAATATTGCTTATCTGGTGATGCTGTTCCCGGATGAATTCATCGCGCACTTTCATTTCAATTGGCTGGCGCCGGTAAAAATCCGGCGTACGATGATTGCCGGCAGCAGCAAGATGGTCCTGTACGACGATATTGAGCCAACTGAAAAGGTGCGCGTGTACGACAAGGGCGTCACCGCCAACCGCGCCAGCCGTGAGAGCGATTATCAAACACTGGTGAGTTACCGCACCGGCGACGTTTGGGCGCCCAAGCTTGATTCGACCGAAGCGCTTCGCTACGTCGTGGCTGAGTTCCTTGATTCGATTCGCGAAGACCGGCCTTCCCTGACCGACGGCTACGCCGGCTTGCGCGTCGTTCGTTTACTCGAGGCTGCCCAGCGCTCGATTAAGAATGGAGGGCAAGCCATTATCCTCGATGAGGCCGCCCACAGCGTGCCTAATTAAGCTGCCAGATTACTCAAGATGAATGTTCCGTTATTTGATCTAAAGCCACAATTTGCGGCGATAAGCACGCCGCTTCGCGAATCACTCGAGCGCATTCTCGGATCGCAGCAGTTCGTCCTCGGCCCGGAAGGTCACGCCCTGGAAGAAGAGATCGCCCGGTACTGTCAGACGCGTTTTGCCGTGGGTTGCGCCTCAGGGTCGGACGCCTTGTTGCTGGCGTTGATGTCCCTGGGAATTGAAAGCGGCGATGAAGTCATCACCACGCCGTTCACGTTTTTTGCGACCGGCGCGGCGATTACGCGTCTCGGCGCGCGGCCGGTATTTGTCGATGTTCACGCTGACACTTTCAACCTGGACGTGACTCGGCTTGAAGCCGCCATCTCGCCTCGAACAAAAGCGATTATCGCGGTCCATATCTACGGCCAGTGCGTGGATATGAATCCGCTGCTGGAGATTGGACACAAGCACGGCATCCCCGTCATCGAAGACACCGCGCAGGCAATTGGCGCAGAGGATCGTGGCCGGCGCGCGGGTTCAATGGGCACCATCGGCTGCTTGAGTTTTTATCCGTCAAAGAACCTCGGCGCGGCGGGAGACGCCGGCATGCTGGTGACAAACGATGAAGCACAGGCGCGCCGGCTGCGCATGCTTCATGTGCATGGTGAGCAACAGAAATATCATCATGACGAAGTCGGGATTAATAGCCGGCTGGATGAGATTCAGGCTGCGGTGTTGCGCAGTAAGCTGCCCCTGCTGGAAGAATGGATTGAGGGCCGCCAGGCACGAGCAAAGCGGTACGAATTAATGTTGACTGATGCCGGACTGGGCGAATACGTCACGGCGCCGGCAGTTCGGCCTGAGGCCCGGCACGTTTATCACCTTTTCGTAATCCGGGTGCGCGATCGCATCGACGAGTTGCGGGCCCACCTGACGGCGCACGGCATCGGGAACGGCGTTTACTATCCGGTACCGCTGCACCTGCAAAAGTGTTTCGCTTTCCTGGGTTACCGGAACGGGGATTTGCCGGTGGCGGAAACTGCGGCCGCGGAAACTGTGGCGTTGCCGATCTATCCGGAACTGACTGACGCCCAACAGGATTATGTCGTCACCACGATAGCGAATTTTTTTGAGAAGAGTTAACGAGACTCCGCGCGTTTCGCGCTCCTGACGTCATTTCTGACTGCGGCCTCGGCTTCCTGTTCCGCCAGCTTCAGATCATGATCGATCATCAGCCTAACCAGCTCGTCGAAGTTCACCCGGGGCTCCCAGCCTAGCTCGCGCCGCGCCTTGCTGGCGTCTCCCCTCAACGACTCTACTTCAGCTGGACGAAAGAATCGCGGATCAATTTCCACGTATTGCTGCCAATCGAGATCAAGATATGCGAAAGCCCGTGCAACGAAGTCGCGGACCGCATGGGTTTCACCTGAAGCAATAACGTAGTCACTGGGTTTTTCGGCTTGCAGCATTAACCACATCGCCTCGACATAGTCCTTGGCGTATCCCCAATCACGACGAGCATCAAGATTGCCGAGGTAAAGCTTATCCTGCAACCCCAGCTTGATTCGGGTGGCCGCGCGACTGATCTTCCGCGAAACGAAACTCTCGCCGCGCCGCTCTGATTCGTGATTGAAAAGGATGCCGTTGCACGCGAACAGGCCGTACGACTCGCGGTAATTCTGCGTGATGTAATGCGCGTAAGCCTTAGCGCAGGAGTACGGTGAGCGCGGGTGAAAGGGCGTCTTTTCGGTCTGCGGTGTCTCGACAGCATTGCCGAATTGTTCTGATGACGATGCTTGATAGAATTTCGGCCGAAGGCCCGTCTCGCGCACGGCTTCCAGCAACCGTACGGTTCCCATGGCGGTGACGTCGCCGGTGTACTCCGGAAAGTCAAAACTCATACGCACATTCGACTGCGCGCCGAGATGGTAGATTTCATCCGGCTGAACCTGCCTCAGAATCTTGGTTAACGAGCTTGAATCGACCAGATCGCCATAGACGAATCGGACTCGCGGATGCGCTTCGTTCGGATCGGCTTGCAGCGAATCAACCCGTTCAGCCGTCCAGGAGGAACGACGAATCATCCCGCACACGTCGTAATCTTTTTCGAGCAGCAGTTCGGTCAGGAAAGAGCCGTCCTGTGCGGTAATGCCGGTTATCAGCGCGACTTTCCCCATGTGTTTTGTCAGTTCGTCTATTCTGGCGTTTCCGCGTCAAACGCCAATTCTGGTAGCAGCAAGAGTTTTGATACCATATCCAAGGTTCAACCTTAGGGCAAGCAACATCTGGAACCGCGGTCGCCCGCGAAGTGAACACGCATCGATTACCCATGCCGCCTAAAATTTCTATCGTCACACCATCGTTCAACCAGGGACAATTCCTCGAGGAAACGATTCTTTCGGTACTTGATCAGAACTATCCGAATCTCGAATACATCGTGATTGATGGCGGAAGCACCGACGCTACGCTGGACGTAATTCGCAAGTACGAGGACAGAATTTCATTCTGGGTGAGCGAAAAAGATCGCGGTCAGGTTCACGCGCTCAACAAAGGAATTGAGCGGAGCACCGGAGACATTTTTGGATTTTTGAATAGCGACGATGTTTATTTTCCGGGCACGTTCGACGCTGTGGCTGCGCATTTCGAAGCGCACGCTGAATCTGACTGGGTCTGTGGCGACACCGTAATGTTCGGCGAAGGCATGGCCGACGACCGGGTTGAAACTGTCGTCCCAAAATCAGCCGCGCATTGTTTGTCGTGGGCTTATACAGCCGCGCAGCCCGGACACTTTTGGAAGCGAGAATTGATCGCCGGCGGTTTTGACGAGGCGTGGCCTTACGATTTTGATCATGACATGTACGTGCGCCTGTTGCTGGAGGGACACAAATGCGAACACATCCCGCAGGCGTTCGCGAAGTACCGACTGCACCCGACCAGCAAGACGGTTGCGGAAAATCACCGGCAGATCGCCGAGTTCGAACGCAGCGCGGAAGTTTATGAAAACCGTTTACAGGGAGCCGATCGCCGCTGGTGTCGCGCGACCCGGTTTCTACGTCGTTCGTATGCAGCCAGCGAATCGGGCGACAAGTCCGAAGGCGCTCGTTGGCTGATGCGGGCGCTCGCTACTTATCCGGAAGCGCTGGTGAAGCGACCGTTCTGGGGTTGTCTGCGCAAACTGACTACGAGCTGAAATGAGAACCGCGGGTAGCAAAACGAGATCCCTGCGGGCTGAACGCGAGTTCGGTCTGATTGTCGGCGGCATGTTGCTGCTGCTTAGCGGCTGGTGGATTTATCGCGGCAAGTTTCATGCGGTCACCCAGATTAGCTTGCCGCTTGGCGCGGTCCTGGTGCTGCTCGGGATAGTAATTCCCCGCGCGCTTGTCTATCCGAACAAAGCGTGGATGGGACTGGCGGAAGGGCTCGCGTACATTTCGACGCGCGTCATCCTGGCTTTTGTTTATTTCATCGTGATTACGCCCATTGGGTTCGTCAAAAGATTGTCCGGCTGGGACCCACTCAATCGCCGCGCCGCAAAAAGCGAAAGCTATTGGCGAGATTATTCGGAGCGGCAACGCGACGCCCGCCATTATGAGAAGATGTTCTGAGGAAGCACGATGTCGAAAACACAGGTAGTCAGCGAACTCTGGCAGTTCATGAGGGAAAACAAGAAGTATTGGCTGGCGCCGATCGTCATTACGCTCGTGCTCTTCGGGATTCTGTTGGTGCTGGCGAAAGGCTCGGCCATCGCGCCATTCATTTACACGCTCTTCTAAACGCCTCGATCAATTCGCACAGTGTCAAAGATTCTCGGGATATCTGCGTTCTATCACGACTCTGCCGCCTGCCTGGTGGTCGATGGCGAAATTATCGCCGCCGCGCAGGAAGAACGCTTCACGAGGATCAAACACGACCATAACTTTCCGCAGCACGCCGCCCGTTATTGTTTGAGTGAAGCGGGAATTAACGCGGACGATCTGGATTACGTTGGCTTCTACGACAAACCGCTGCTGAAATTTGATCGACTGCTGGAGACCTATCTTGATTACGCGCCGGCCGGCTTTCCTTCATTCCTGAAAGCGATGCCGCTGTGGATGAAAGAGAAGCTCTGGATGCCGGACTTGATCAGGACCGAGATGGCGCACACTTCCGGCATCGACGATCATCGCGCCGCAAAAAAGGCCGGCAAGAAATTCGAATGGAAGCTATTGTTCGGCGATCATCACGAGAGTCACGCCGCCAGTGCATTCTATCCTTCACCTTTTGAAGAAGCGGCCATCCTCACCATCGACGGCGTCGGCGAATGGGCGACGAGTTCGATCGGCATCGGGCGCGGCAACGAAATCACGCTGCTGAAAGAATTGCGTTTTCCTGACAGCCTGGGCCTGCTCTATAGCGCTTTCACTTATTACACGGGCTTCAAAGTCAACAGCGGCGAATACAAAGTTATGGGTCTCGCGCCCTACGGTGAACCGAAGTACGTGGGCCTGATCAAGGACAATATCGCGGAAGTGCGTGACGACGGCAGTATCCGCATGAACCATGAATATTTCAGTTATTCTCAGGGTCTGCGGATGACCAACGGCGCTTTTGATCGCTTGTTTGCGGCGCCCGCGCGCAAGGCGGAATCGCTCATCACGCAACGCGAAATGGATTTGGCGCGCAGCATCCAGGTGATTACCGAAGAAGCCATGATGAAGATGGCGCGCTTCGTGCACCAAGAGACCGGCATGAAAAACTTGTGCATGGCCGGCGGCGTAGCGCTGAACTGTGTGGCGAACGGCCGGATTCTGCGCGAAGGTCCGTTTCAAAGTATTTGGATTCAACCGGCAGCCGGCGACGCCGGCGGGGCGATTGGAATTGCGCTGGCGATTTGGCATCGGTATTTAGGGAAACCGCGGAGCAGTCCGGAATCGAATGGAGCGTGGCAATCACCGGATGCAAATGGCTTGAGCGGTGTTCCGAATTATGCGGACGGAATGAAAGGATCCTTTCTCGGACCGCGCAACACTGAAGCAGAAATTGAAACGTTCCTGACCGAGCGAAATTTGCCGTTTAAGAAATATTCACGTGAAGAATTGCCGGAAGCGGTCGCCAAACTTCTGGCGGCGGGCAACATCATCGGGTTGCATCAGGGTCGCATGGAATTTGGCCCGCGCGCGCTCGGCGGCCGCAGCATCATCGGCGATCCACGCTCGCCGCAGATGCAATCGACCATGAATCTCAAGATCAAGTATCGCGAGAGTTTTCGTCCCTTCGCGCCGAGTGTCTTGCGTGAACAAGTCTCGGATTGGTTTGACCTGAAGACCGACAGCCCATACATGCTGCTGGTCGCGGATGTGCTGCCGCGGCATCGGCGCGAGATGACCGATGACGAGCAGAAGCTGTTTGGCATCGACCGGCTGAACGTCAAGCGTTCAGAGATTCCGGCGGTAACTCACGTCGATTATTCAGCGCGCATTCAGACGGTAAGAAGAGAAGTTAATCCGCTTTACTGGGACATCATCGACGCCTTTGGCCGGTTGACCGGCTGCCCGCTCATCGTGAATACCAGCTTCAATGTCCGCGGCGAGCCAATCGTCTGCACGCCCGAGGACAGTTATCGGTGCTTCATGCGCACTGAGATGGATTATCTCGTGCTCGAGACCTGCGTGCTGGATAAGCAGCAGCAGCCCGAGTTCAACGACGACCAGAACTGGCGGAAAGAGTTTGCGCTTGATTAGAGTCGTTCGCTTATGACCTCAGCTATGAAAATCAGCGTGGTGGTTCCGGTGCGCGACGAAGCACAGACGATCCGCGCTCTGCTGAACGGACTGCTGGGCCAATCGCGGCCGCCGGATGAGATTGTGCTCACCGACGGCGGCTCAGTCGACGAAACGCGAACCATCATCGAGGAATTTATCGAGCAGGCCGCGCCCGTAAAACTCTTGATTGACGCAGACTCGTTACCCGGACGGTCGCGCAACATCGGCGTGGCCAACGCGAAGCACAATTGGATCGCGTTTATCGATGCCGGCATCACCCCGGCGACCAATTGGCTGCAAGCACTGGCAGATCAGGTCACCAGTCCGGCGCATGCGGAAGTGGTATATGGTTCTTACGAACCAATCGTCGACAGTTTCTTCACAGAGTGCGCGGCCATCGCTTATGTGCCCCCGCCGGCGATGACCGAGGCGGGACCCGTGCGCCCTTACTCGATTGCTTCGGCCCTGATGCCGCGCGAGGCGTGGGAAAAAGCCGGTGGTTTTCCGGAACATCTGCGCTCGGCGGAAGATCTGATCTTCATGCAAAAAGTCGAGGCTGCGGGATTCCGGATCGTGCGCGCGCCTTCCGCACTCGTGCGCTGGCGAATTCAGTCAGGATTGCACAAGACGTTCCGGCGGTTTGTGATTTATGCCCGCAACAATCTGCGGGCCGGCTTGTGGCGCCAATGGCAGTTGTCAGTTTTTCAACGCTACCTGGCGCTCGCGCTGAGCGCTTTGCCGGCAATCTATTTCGGACCCAAGTGGTTCCTGGTTACCGTGACCCTTTGGTTAATGTTTATGCTCAGTCGCGCGGCGCGCGTGATTTGGCAAAATCGCGTCGCTTATCCGGCGAGCTTAGGTCGCAACCTGCTACGGTCGATCTTCATCGTCGTTATACTTGGCATAATCGATCTGGCAATGTTTGTCGGGAGCGCCATCTGGCTCGTGCGAGATTCGTGGAAGACAGAATCAGTATGACTCTCAGCAACCGCAAGGTCCTCTACGTCTCGTATAACGGCATGCTCGACTGGTTGGGTCAAAGCCAGGTGCTTCCTTATTTACGAGAACTGAGCGGCGCCGGCGTGCGCTTTACCCTGCTCAGTTTTGAAAGGCCTTCCGCTTACACCAGCGAAGGTGTGGCGGCCGCCGCCAAATTGAAACGCGATTTAGCAGCGAGTGGCATCGACTGGCATTGGCTGCGTTATCATAAGCGGCCCTCGCTGCTGGCGACGTCCTACGATGTGATGGCGGGTATTAGATACGCGAGCCGTCTGGTGCGGGATAAGCAAATCGAGATGGTGCACGCGCGCGCTCAGATCCCGGCGACTATTGCGCTGGCGCTAAAGCGGCGCTTCGGCGTTAAGATGATTTTCGATGTGCGCGGGCTGATGGCCGAAGAGTACATCGACGCTAAGCACTGGAAACCCGGGAGCCTGCCGGTGCGCCTTACCAAGGCTGTTGAGCGAAGGGCGTTGGCAGCATCGGATGGCGTCGTAACCCTGACTGAAGCGATTTGGAAAATTCTCAAGGACTGGGACGGATTGCGGGGCCGCAGCTTCCCGCATCAGATTATTCCCTGCTGTGCGGATCTCAAGCTGTTCCGTTTCGATAACGAAGCCCGTGAACGGTTGCGTCAGGAACTGGGAATCGACGATAAATTCGTGATCGTTTACAGCGGTTCGATCGATAGCTGGTATCTAACGGAAGAAATGGCAGATTTCATGGCCGCATTTTTACAGATCGAGCCGCGCGCGCATTTTCTCTGGTTGAGCAATCGTCCCGATCGCGTTCAGCAACTAATGCAGGACCGGGCAATCGCCGACAGTCAGTACACTGTGCGGTCCGTGCCATCGACGGCGGTGCCCGCGTACTTGTCTGCGAGTGATGCCGCGCTGGCTTTTATCAAACCTTGCTTTTCCAAGCTCGCATCCTCGCCGACAAAAACAGCGGAATACCTCGCGTGCGGGCTGCCGCTAATTATTAATGCCGGCGTGGGAGATTCTGATCGGCTAATCGAGAACGATCATGCCGGAGTGCTGGTAAGAAATTTTACGGTCGCAGATTACCAGGCGGCCGGCGCAGAAATCATGACGATGTGCCTGCAGCGTGACGAAACGCGCAAACACGCCCGGGCCATCGCCGAACGATCCTTCGACGTTAGTGTCGTTGGTTTGCGAAGTTACGCTGCTTTGTACCAAGAAATCTTAGAGAAAGCCGACTAGATCGAATAAACATTGTGTCTAGCAAACGTGTTCTAATTACCGGCGGCGCCGGATTCATCGGGAGCAAGCTCGCGTGGCAACTTTATCGCGAGGGCGAGAGCGTGGTGGTACTCGACAATCTGTTACCTCAGGTTCATGGCGACAATCCCCAACCCAACCTGCCCGATTGTGAAACGATTTGGGCTGACGTGCGAGACCGTCACGAGTTGGAAAGGGCGATGAAAGGTGTCGATGTGGTTTACCACTTCGCTGCTGAGACTGGCGTGGGACAGTCGCAATACGAGATTGCGCGCTATGTTTCGGTGAACACTCACGGCACGGCCCTGGTGCTCGAAACGGCCGCGACCGCCGGGGTGAGTCAGGTCGTAATTGCTTCCTCACGCGCAATTTACGGCGAGGGAATGTTTGACTGTCCGAAGTGCGGCAATTCCTTTGCGGCGACGGTCAGAAGTGAGCGTCAGATGAATGAAGGTCGCTTCGATGTGTATTGCCCGGCCTGCGGCGGACCGTCGATCGCGGCGCCGATGTCCGAATCAACGCCAGCAGCTCCCGCCTCAATTTATGGACTGACGAAATATCAACAGGAGCAACTCGCGCAGCAAGTTAGCGCCATCAACAATCTGCCAACCACGATTCTGAGGTTCTTCAATGTTTATGGACCCGGACAATCGCTGAAGAATCCCTATGTCGGCGTACTAGGGGTGTTCTTCCGGCGCGCCATTGCCGGCGAGTACGCCGACGTCTATGAAGACGGCAAGATGTTGCGTGACTGTGTTTTTGTCGACGATGTAGTTGAAGCCTTGCGGCGAGTGAAGCATAACGAGGCGGCGTTCGGGCAGGTGCTGAATGTCGGCACCGGCCAGGGCGTGACGTTGCTCGAGATGGCGACCGAGATGTTTCGCGTCTTATCGCAGGAGCCCCGGATCCAAATTTCGGGCCGGTACCGGTCGGGAGACATTCGTCACGCGGTGGCTTCGGTAACCAGGCTTGAAAACCAGCTGGGGTTTGTTCCGCGCACCAGCTTTGCGGAGGGCTTGCAGAGTTTCGCCCGTTGGGCCCTCGAACATCAATCGCAAAACGCGGACGATGTCGCGGCTGAAGATCAGCTGGCGTCACGGCGTTTGCTGCGTCAGGCAGTTTTATGAAACGCATCGCGGCATTGGTTCCCAACATCCTCGGCGTGGCGCCGGGACAACGCGTGCGCATCGAAACCTGGGCCGAACATCTGCGTGCGGCCGGATGGCAGGTCGATTTTTATCCGTTTGAAAACGAGCGGCTGCACGAAGTTCTCTATCATCCGGCGCCGCCGCATGTGAAACTGGCGCGCCTCGCCGCCTGTTACCGCGAGCGGTTGAAACTGCTGAAGGAGGGTCCGCCATGCGATGTCTTATTCATCTGTCGCGAGATTGCATTAGTCGGCCCGGAACTGATCGAAACCAGGCTGCGCCGCCCGGGTGTGCCGATTATTTATGACATTGACGATCCGGTCTTCCTGCCGTATCGCAGTCCGATGAATGGATGGTTCAGCCTTTTGAAATTTCCCCGCAAGACTCACCGTCTGTTTCGTCTCAGCAATCACATCATCGCTATTAACGGCTTGCTCGCCGATTACGCGAGGCAATTTAATCCTTCAGTTTCGATCGTGCCGAATTGTGTCGATACCGATAAGTATTGCCCGTCGCCCAGAGCAGATGATGGCGTCGTGCGTCTGGTTTGGATCGGCAGCCACAGCACGATGCAAAATCTTCAAGCGATCGGCGGAGCGCTGCGCGGTCTCAACGATAAGATGCCCGCGGTGTTGCGCCTGGTGGGTCCGAGCGACGTAACCATGGAAGGCCTGCCGACCGAGGTCAAACGCTGGTCCGCAGAGACCGAAGTCGCGGACCTGCAATCGTCTGACATCGGTCTCTTACCGCTGATCGATCATTCGTGGCATCCGTGGAAATTCTTTTTCAAAACGGTGCAGTACATGGCCGTGGGCATGCCGGTCGTAGCTCGCCGCATGGGTTCAAACGCCGAGATTATCGAGGACGGCGTCAACGGCTTTCTGGTCGAAACGGAACCGGAGTGGCGCGACCGTTTGCGGCTATTGATTGAGAACGCCGACTTGAGAAAACGAATGGGAGCCGCCGCGCGCGCCACAGTGGTCGAGCGGTTCTCGTCGCAAGTCCAAATGCCGCGCGTCGTTTCGATTTTCGAAGATGTATTGGAGCGCGCGCGAAATCGCACGCCGCAGCCGTCAGAGAGCGACGTGGCAATCAGCGCTGGTTGATCGAGGACACTCTCTCATATACTGCGAACACGCTCGGGATAGTCAACCTGCCGCATGCGAAAAACCAGCAAAATTCGGCTTGCCACGCTCGTCTGCATGGCGTTCCTGCCCTCATTCCTCAAGCGGCCCTGTTATCGATTGTTCTTTGGCTACAAGATTGGGCGCCGGGTCCGAATTGGGCTGAGCATCATCGATGCCGGACGTTGCGAAATCGGCGAAGACACGTCTTTCGGTCATTTCAACGTGGTAATCGGGGTGGGCGACATTACGATTGGTGACCACGTGCGGATTGGTCACGTGAACATTATCCGCGGCGGCGATGAGGTGCGGATCGGGCGTTACTCTGACATAATGCGACTTAACGAGATCAACTCCATCCCCGAGCCGGAAGTAGTGAATCCTGTCGACTCCAAAATTTCGATTGGCCCGGGCACGATCATCACCACCGGTCATAAAATTGATTTTACGGATCGGGTGGAGATCGGTCGGCGGGCAATTATCGGGGGCCGGAACTCGTCGCTGTGGACACACAACCGGCAGCGAACCGAACCCATTTCGATTGGTGATTTTGCCTATGTGGGTTCAGAAGTGCGGCTGGCGCCGGGAGCGTCGATCCCTCAAGGTTGTGTGGTCGGCATCGGTTCAGTCATTGTCGGAAAGCTCGACGCCGCAGGGTGGCTGATCGCGGGCGTGCCCGCAAAACCGATCAAAGAGCTGAGCGCTGAAGATCGTTTTTTGGTCGAACGCAAAACGCGTCCGGATTTGCCGGATGACATATAAGAATTTGGAAGCTCGAATCACGTGAACGGATTACTCCTCGCACTCGCACTTGTTCTGTTTGTCATTGTACTGGTCGTGGCGCCGGTTGAGGGCGGCCCGGCTGCACTCATCAGTCTACCCCTGCTGGCGGGAGTCGCCTTTGGTATTTATCAACTCGAGGACCGCAAGTTCCTCATGCGTGTATTCATCGCTGGTTTTTTGGCCCGCGTGGTGATGGGTACCCTCATTTACATATTCCACTGGGAAGTATTTTTTGGCGGCGATGCTGTTACCTATGACGGCTTGGGATATGCGCTGCAAAATGTGTGGTCGGGCAACGTCGTGTACCAGCGAGCCATCGATGACTTCTATCGCGGCGGCGCATCCAGCGGTTGGGGCATGATGTATGTGGTGGCCGCCATCTACAAAGTCGTTGGCCGAAACCCGCTGGCGACGCAATACATTAATTGCGTCCTGGGGGCTGCCACCGCCCCGCTCGCTTACATGATCACGGCCGAGATTTTTCCGAACCGAAGGGTCGCCCGAGCTTCAGCGTTGCTCACCGCGTTTTTCCCATCCCTAATCATCTGGTCGTGTCAGGGATTAAAAGATGGGCCGATCGTTTTTCTGTTGGTCCTTTCAATGCTCGCCATTCTCAAATTGGGAGATCGATTTACGGTTCGCTATCTGGGGGCGTTGGCGCTCTGCCTCGTAGGTCTGCTTACCCTGCGATTCTACGTCTTTTATATTGTGGCGCTGGCCGGAGTCGCGGCTTTTGTTCTGGGGCGACGGCGCCTGACGGCGCAGTCGTTCGTTCGCCAGCTCATCGTCATCACGTTGGTTAGCTTTGCCCTCGCCTATTTCGGGGTCAGTCGTTACGCGACGCAGCAATTCGAAGTTTACGGCAGTGGACAGCAGCTCCAGCGCATGCGTCTTGACGCAGCCCAGTCGGCGGAATCCGGTTTTGGTAGAGACGTCGACGTATCGACGACCTCCGGCGCGATCAGCGCGATTCCCATCGGCATGACTTATCTACTACTAGCGCCGTTTCCCTGGCAGCTCGGTTCATTCCGCCAGATGTTGACGTTGCCTGAGATGGTAGTCTGGTGGTTGTCTATTCCCTTGCTGGTGCTGGGAGCCTGGTTCACCATCAGGCACCGGCTCAGGGAGATAGCGCCGATTCTCATCTTCACAAGTTTGTTGACGCTGACCTATTCGATTGTCCAGGGAAATGTGGGTACGGCCTACCGCCAACGCGCGCAACTGTTGGCCTTTTATCTTATCTTCGTCGCCGTCGGTTATGTGCTGATGAAAGAAAAGCGCGAAGACAAGAAAAGGAAGCAGCAGATGGAACGCCAAACCGAACGACGCCCGCCGCGGCGTGCCGACCGAAACAAGAACCAGGCGGTGCCGGTCGGCTAGTCTGTGATCAAGGCGTCCGCCGTTAATCTGTTAGTCCCCGCCACTCGCTCCAACACGATGAGTTGCAACAGACAATTTATCAATAGATGGACGCTGGTCACGACGGCGATTCCAATCATGCCGTAACTAAGAAAAACCAAAATCTTGAGCGGGATGTAAACCGTGAAGGTGATGACGAAGAGCGTCGTGGGTGTTCGCGTGTCACCCATAGCATAAAATGCGCCTGAGATTACCTGGCCCGAAGCGCCGCCAATCAAGACGCCCGACAGCGCGACCAAAATCCACCAGAGTTGATGCACATTTTGAGCGGTGATGCCGCCGTGACCGATCATTAGCCGAAGCACCGGCTCTCCCACGGCGAACTGGCCCAGCGCGGCGGCGACGGTGATGGCTAACATCCAGGCGAGTCGGTGCCGATAGATGCGTCGAAATTTGGTCCAGTCCCCTTCCTTACCGGCAATCGCCAAGCGCGGAATTGACGGAGTCGAGATAGCTTTGGTGGTAATGAGGTTGATCGAGGAATAGACCTGCTGGCCGATATAGAGC
Organism: Pyrinomonadaceae bacterium; assembly: GCA_044870975.1. Classification (GTDB taxonomy): domain Bacteria; phylum Acidobacteriota; class Blastocatellia; order Pyrinomonadales; family Pyrinomonadaceae; genus UBA11740. Next base: position 5,453 of record JBIOZK010000036.1, on the reverse strand, counting down.
AATGACAGATTGCCGGCAACGGTGAGCGACGTGAGAAATCGATCGATGAGCGGGTCGGATTTCGCATACGTTTGGCCCAACAGGAACGGTTTGATGCGGCGCCAGGCTTCTTTGATCAGGTCCGAGTCCCATTGCGGTCGCTCCCAGCGACCCAGGCCGGGCATGAGCATCGCGACTTTCAATCCCAAACCTACAACGGTGGCCCAGGCGGCGGCGATAATTCCATAACGCGGCAGGGTCCAAAACACAAACAACAGAGAGACGCTATTGGCTATCACCGACGACAGTTCAGTCCAAAGAAACTTCTGCCGCGCATAATAAGTCGACCACAGGACGACGACGGCGGCGTTGCCAATCATCGAGAGCAGTTGAATCCGACTCAGGGCGATCGTAAGTTCCTGCGCACTGCGTGAAAAGCCGGGCACGATGAGAGAAACCCAAATGGGCGCGGTGATGAACAGCATCGCCGCCAGCAGGCAGAAAACTCCGTTCACGCCCAGAAAGAGCGTCCACGCATCGCGACGAAAATTCTCGCCACTCTCAGTAGCCAGCAGCGGCACCAAAGTCTGGGTGAGCGAGAAGCTGGCGACCAGAAAGATAAGTTGCGGCAGCGCGCCGGAAGCAAAGAACGCGTCCGTCTGGCTGCCGACGCCGAGACGGGTGACGATATACCACGGCATCAGAACCGCGAGCACGGCATTGCAGATCGCCAGTCCTGCGAGTATGAGACTGAGCCTAATCAAATGGAGACTTCTCGACTCGAAGCTTTTGTCAGAACTGTAGAATTTTTGAAACGGTGAAACAGAAAAGTCAGCCCGCCCGCGCCCAAAATTACCATCAACGTCCAGAACGGATAACGCAAACGATACATTGCCCCCATGATGTTGACGACCAGGCCCAGCGAAACGCAACCCATTCCCACGACAATTACCAGCAACCAGGCGACCAAACTCCGGCGTCGCCACCACAATCCGAACAGGGCCAGCGATTCAATCACGTAAGTAAAAAGCATTTCAATTCCGGAAATTAAGCGGCCGCTGGAACCTACCTGCTTACCCGCTGCCAGCCACATGTCCGGGAAGGGCGCAAAGAACCCGACCACCACCGCGCGTGGCAAATGCCGAATTATGGCGCCACGGCTGTCCAGCTTCACGTCAGCATCAATCCGCGATGCATCTTCCGCCGCGACCACCGTTCCCTTGTCATCCAGGGTCAGCTTGAACGCTTCGCGCCGGCCGTATATCTGTTCTTCCACCGGCAGCTTTTGCCAGTCCTCATTCTCAATATAGCGCGTCGCGCGCAGAACCTGCTGGTTGTGGAAAAACGGCTGACACAGCGGAATAACCAATACAGCGACGATCAGTACCAGTGCTGACGCGACTCCTACAGAATCGAACCGGCGCTCGCGAACTAAGCGAACCGTTAAGAAACCTGCGGCCAATGCAACCGCCGCGACGACGACATACCACATCGGCAAGCGCACGATGCGAATTATCACCAGCGATACTGTGCCGGCAAGTGCTATCTGCCAGGACTGCCGCCATGGAAAATCTCTGCGAATCAGTCTAACCAGACACCACACCAAAACCAGGAACGCGCCAATCAGCAGCGGGTCTCTTAGCAGTTGGGTGGTATGCAGAAGAAATGACGGCCAAAGTGCGACGATAGCGGCGGCCATCAACCCGGATTGGTAACCAAAGATCGTGTCGCCGATCTTGAAAACAAAAGCAACGATTATCAGATAGTAAAAAAGATTCAGCGGCTCGATCGTGAGAATGTTGAAAGCGACCCATCGTGAGACGATCATCGCCGGCAAAGAGTAGATGCGAACGTGCAGTTGTGTCGGCCAGGTCGCCCAGGCGATCGGTCCTTCCGATTTCATGATGCTACCCAACTCGACTATTTGCGGTTGGTACATGATGCCGTCCGAAGCAAACCTGCCGATGCCGGTCGGGTATATCTGGGACGGGAACAACTGATATTTGCCGATCAGGAATACTGCGAGCGTGACGCAGATATGCAGGATCGCGGCAGCGAGCAGCAGGCTTCGCAGTGGGTAGCGGCGGTCGCCGTCAGTGAAGGACATGCGCGATGGCATTGATCTCAAGGGGTGAATACGGCAGCCGACAATCTTCTGGTTTCAATTCGGAAACTCTGTGACTCCGGTAACAACCTGCGCCTGCTCGGTCTCAGTCATGTCGTTATAAAACGGCAGACGCAGCAGTCGATCGCTGATTGATTCAGCCACGGGACAATCACCCTGCCGACCTCCCAAACTTTGTCCCATACGCGACAAGTGAAGCGGTTGATAATGAAAGATCGCATTAACCTGGTTCGCCTGCAAATGGGTAATTAGCGCCGTTCGTTCTGCGAGCGAGTTCATGATCAAATAAAACATGTGATAGGGCTGTTCGCAGTTCTTCGGAACGATGGGAACAGCGACCCCGCGAGCCGCCGCCCAGTCCTTCAAATGTTCATAGTAATAGTCCCAGACTCGCTTTCGCTTTGCCTGAATTGTTTCCCGCGCTTCCAGTTGAGCGTAGAGAAATGCCGCGAGGATATCGGAAAGCAGAAAGCTCGAACCAACATCGACCCAGGTGTATTTATCCACCTCGCCGCGGAAGAAGCGGCTGCGGTCGGTTCCCTTCTCGCGAATGATTTCAGCGCGTTCAATGTAGCTGGCATCGTTGATTAGCAACGCCCCACCTTCGCCACATATAAGATTCTTGGTTTCGTGAAAACTTAAGGCGGCCAGTCCGCCAAAAGTACCGAGAGATTTTTGCTCGTACTCTCCGAACAATCCGTGCGCGTTGTCTTCGACTACGTCCAGGCCCTGCGCTTCGGCAACCTTCAGGATTGTTTTCATCTCACAACCAACACCGGCGTAATGCATTGCGACAATGGCCCTGGTTCGAGGTGTGATTAGCGTCTCTATCTGCGTCTCGTCAAGATTCAAAGTGTCTGGACGACTATCGATGAAAACCGGGCGCGCGCCGCGCAGGACAAACGCATTGATCGTCGACGGAAAGGTGAACGTGGGAACGATTACCTCGTCACCGGGTTTGATATCCAGCAGCAACGCGCTCATCTCGAGCGCGTGAGTGCACGAGGTCGTGAGCAGCACCCGGGGAACGCCGAGTGTCTCCTGAAGCAAGTCCTCACACTTTTCCGTAAAAGGTCCGTTCCCGGAAATTCGCCAACTGGCGAGAGCTTGCTGCATGTACTCGGTCTCTTTTCCGGAAAGGAACGGCCGATTAAAAGGAATCCGCATAAGAGTTGATCGTCGAACGAATGGACGATAGAGATACTAACACCCCTGTTCCTTTGCTTCCTTCAGCAGCATCTCAGCGACTTCCTTGTGCAGAGCTTCATCGATTTGAGAAACCTGATCCAGACGACGAGCGCGACCGATCCACTTATTAGGGAAATGCGTACCTGGAGGGGCTTCATGCGATGGCGGATTCAAGATGGGGCGTTCGGCTCAACCGCGGCTTGCCACCACGATGCCAATTACGATCATAACAAGGCCGACAACCTTGGCGATGGTCACATGTTCATTGAAAATTAAGGCACTGAGAATGAGTACGAGCACAAAGGCCAGGCTCATGAAAGGATACGCATAGCTGAGCTCGAATTTCGTCATCGCTGACAGCCAGCACAACATGGCCACGAAGGCCGCAGCCATGCCGCTCAGGATCCACGGGTTCAGAATCAGATGACCCAGAAAGAGAAATCTCTCCGGCAGCGCGCGCGGCAGTGAACCCGCTTTGGCTACCTGCCACTTCACAATTAACTGCCCATAGACGGTGAAGATCACGGTCCCGAAAATAAACCCGAAGTCCTGTATTGATTTCATAATGTTGAGGCAGATCAACCGGCGACGGCACGAACAGTTTTATTGCTCCAGGATCGCGAGGCCTATTCCCGTCTTTCCATAGCCGTTGCCGTTGTAGAGTAAGTAACGCTGGCCCTGATGATCGAATACGAACGGATACCCGATCATCTCTGAGTCCCAGCCGGATTCAGACACGTCGATACCAACCAGGTCATCTTTCCTGCTCCACGATATGCCGTCCGTTGATTCAGCGTATCCGATGCGATAGCTGTGGCCGCGGTAGGAATACCACATCTTATAAATGCCCTCTTCATGGATCACGCAGGGACGCGAAATGGCGTACTCGCTTTCATCTTGAAAATCGATGCAGATTGTTCCGCTTCGGTCCCAATTAATACCGTCTGCGGACTCGGCATATTTGAGGTGATAGTAGTGCCGCAACGCGCCGTCACGAGCCTGCCAACGCAAGCCCGAAATGTACCACATCCTCCACCTCTGCCCTTCGACGAGCACGCAAGGATTACTGACGAAACAAGGATCGTGGACACTGCGGTCCAGGATTGGCCCCCCAGAATATCTTTCAAAGGTGGCTCCGCCGTCGCGGCTGATGGCCAAACCAATCGCGTTACGAAAAGGGACCGTGCCCCCGCGATTCCAACCCGTGTAGTAGAGGTAGAGATCACTCCCGCGCTTTACAATCCAGTCGCCGATAACGCCCGAATCATCGAAGCAGCCCAATTGCCCAAGTCCGAGCGCCGGCTGCTCAGCTTCAGCAAGTGTCTGTCGCGGATCTTGCAGATCAAGCTCCACATAAGCTAATTGGGCCCGGCCGGCAGTATCTCTGCTGCTGAAGTAGATTCTGAAGCGATCTCTGTCGAGATGAAATGGCATTGGGACAGCCGCATGCGAGGTTTGCCATAGAACGCGGTTGTCCGCCTCGACGATCACTCCGTGCTTTATCCACTGCATATCAAACCAAAAAGATTCGGGGACCGTCAGAGATCGATCTCGTGGCTCTGCTTGTCGGACAACACCGCCCGTTGCGGCAGATAGACTCCGTCCTCGACCGTGTCCTTCATGATTACGGCGCCGGCGCCGATCAGTGTGCGAGGCGCAACCTTAATCGAGTTGCGCAACGTCGCGTTTACGCCAATGAATGAGTATTCGCCGACTTCGACGTGTCCTGAGACAACGACGTGAGAAGCGATAAAGACGTGATCGCGGATGACTGAATCATGGCCGATATGATTGCCGCTCCAGAGCGTGACGTTATGACCGATTTGGACGAAGGGTTGGATGGTGTTGTCCTCGAGAATGAAACAGTTCTCACCCACTGGATTGTCGGTGAGAAAGGAACAACGGCTGCTGACATAACTTACCAACTGATAGCCTGACGACTTCGCTGCCTTGTATTTCGCAGCCCGCAGAGTATTCATTTGCGCGTAGCTAAGGGCCACGAACATTTTGTAATCGCTCGGAGGATAGGTTTCAGCCACGCCTTCGAAAGGCACGAGCGGCAAATCGAGCCAGTTGTCCGCCGTCCGGTACTGTTCGTCGACGGTGAACGCGGCCACTTCATGATCGCTATCGTGCGTGAAGTAGTGGTGCGCCAGCCGCG
>JBIOZK010000035.1:0-38995 GCA_044870975.1 Pyrinomonadaceae bacterium | reverse complement strand
CCCGACCGTCAGGGAGGGCAACTCACGAGACCTCTCACTCGGCGAGAAACGCGATTCGTAAGTGGCCCTCCCTCACGGTCGGGCTTCTGACACTCTAGTGGTGGAATATCCGTCAGGATGCGCCTGCAGCCAGTCCCACGCCGATTGAATAGTCACCTTCAAATCCTGAAATTTAGGTGACCATCCAAGTTCCTGCTTGATTTTGTCGGAACTCGCAATCAGTACAGGAGGATCGCCGGCGCGGCGCTTCATCGAACGTGTGGATATTTCGCGACCGGTCACTGCGCGCGCCGCGTCGATGACCTGGTTGACGGTGTACCTGTCGCCGCCGGTGACGAGCACCTTCATAATGATTTCATCTTTGTTTAGAGGCGGGCTACTGCCCGCCCGTTCTTATCGCGGAGATGGCGGGCGGTAGCCCGCCTCTAAACTAAACCTTTCTTCACCAGCCATTCATGCACCACGATTTTCTTGTCGCGCTTGGCGCCGTCAACCTCGTAATTTAGACTGCGCATCTCGTCGGTTGAGATCGCGCCTTGCAGTGACTCGAGTATGCTCCGCAAAATATTGACAGTGCGGCCGGCGAAACTTCCATTCGGTCCTGAAAGCTTTTCCTTGCGAACTACAAACACTCCTTCATATGGTGGAAAGTAATGCCGGTCGTCTTCGAGTTGGACCAGATCGAGCGCCGCAATTCGCCCGTCGGTCGAATTGCCGGCGATCAGGTCAACCTTCTTAGACGCAAGCGCGGTGTAAGTTAAATCAAGCGCCATGTCACTGACGCCAGCAAATTGCAAACCGTAAGCGCGCGAGAAGCCGTCGTAACCGTCGGGCCGCACCATAAAGTCGTGTCCGAACCCGGCCCGCCATTGCGGCGAGTATTTCGCTGCATCCGAAACTGTTCTGAGATTAAAGCGACGCGCCTGGTCGCCGCGCACGAGGATCGCAAAGGTGTTGTCAAATCCCAACGGCGGACTAACCCAAAGATTAAATTGCAATTCGTACTCGCTCTTAACCTGGTTGTAGACCGCTTTCGCAGTGCCGCCGGGTTGCTGATGCAGGATCGCGGTCAAGGCAGTACCCGTGTACTCGGGGTACAGATCGATTTGACCTCCCAGCAGTGCGGTGTGCGCCAGATTGCCGCCCAAATCGAAACGCCGATCGACTTCGAGACCGTAGTCTTCCAACATTTGTGCAACGATTTCAGCCAGCAGGTTTGATTCTGTGAAATCTTTTGAGCCAACGGTCACATGGCCGCGAGTAGCTGTTTCGTGCGGACGATTACGCCAGGCCCGCCAACTGACGACGCCCATCACCGATCCGACAATGAGCAAAATGAGCGCGACACCTAACCACTTTGATTTCGTTTGCCGCCGTGGAATCGAAGTGTCGAAACGCTTTTCGATTAAACCGAAACCAAAATCAGCGATGAGTGCCATGATGGCTGAAGGCACGGCCCCCGCCAGCAGCAGGTTATTGTCATTCAGCCGCAGACCGCGAAAGATGTATTCGCCCAATCCGCCGGCGCCAACTTCCGCAGCGATGATGGCCACCCCTATCGTGATCACCACCGCGACCCGCACCCCGGTAAGGATGACGCTCATCGCCAGCGGCAGCTCAACTTGAAAGAGCACCTGCCGATCAGTCATGCCCATCGCCACGGCCGCTTCGCGGACCGCCGGATCAATGCCGAGAATGCCGGTGACGGTGTTGCGAATAATGGGCAGCAACGCATAGAAGACGAGCGCGACGATCGCGGTGCGGGGACCGATGCCGCCGATGAAGGGCAGCGGAATTAAGAAGCCGAAGAGAGCCAGACTGGGAATCGTCTGCATCACGTTCGCGATTCCCAGAATCGGCGTTCGCAATCGTTTACGGCGCGTGATCAGAATGCCCACCGGCAACGCGATCAGGACTGCGATGGCGATTGAAATGAACACCAGCCAGACATGCTGCGCGATGTGCGCGAGAATGTCCGCCCAGTTGACCTTGAGGAATTCGAGCATCAGTCAGAACCGCCTGCGGTAGCGGGCGGTTGATCTCCGATTAATCAGTCGTCTTTGAGCAACATCAACCACCCGCTACCGCAGGTGGTACTGACAGCGTCCCCAAATAGGCGCGGGCCAATTCATTCTCCGACCTCACAAACGCGTCCGGACTTTCAAGCAACACGATCTTCCCGGCATCCATCAGCGCGATTCGCGAACCCAGCGTCAGCGCCTCGCGCACATCATGCGTCACAAAGATGACCGTTTTCCCAAGACGCGATTTGAGTTCGGCAAATTCTTTTTGCAAAGACGCGCGGGTCAAAGGATCGAGCGCGCCGAACGGCTCATCCATTAACAGCAGCGGCGGATCGGCCGCGAGCGCGCGCGCGACGCCGACGCGCTGACGCTGACCGCCTGACAATTCGCGCGGATATCGATCCGCAAACTGGCGCGCATCGAGACCGACGAGATCCAACATCTCTCTCGTGCGTTGCTGTCTCCGATCTTTTTCCCATCCTTCGAGGGACGGAACCAGCGCCACATTTTCATCGACCGTGAAGTGCGGAAACAGGCCCGCTTCCTGGATGACGTATCCGGTGCGGCGGCGGAGCTGAATCACATCCCACTGGGTCGTGGCTTTTCCTTCAACCAGGACTTCGCCGGCTGCGGGCGTGAGCAAGCGGTTCACCAGCCGCAGCGTTGTCGTTTTGCCGCATCCTGATTCGCCCAACAAGACCAGCGTCTCGCCGCGATAAACTTCCAACGAGAGATCGTCGATGATTTTTCGCGCAGCATCGATTGCATAACTGACGCGGCGAAATTCAACTAACGGCCGGGGACTGTTTTTCTCTGATTCGGACATTGACGCGGCGAGTTTATCAAAAGCGCTGTGGCGATGATAAAGTTTGTTTCCCGTGCCAATATCATGAGCCAAATCGATCGAATTCATGCCCGTGAGATTCTCGACTCGCGCGGCAATCCAACTGTTGAAGCTGAGGTAATTCTGGTGAGCGGCGAAAGCGGGCGTGCCGCCGTTCCCTCCGGCGCTTCCACCGGCGAGCACGAGGCCGTTGAATTGCGCGACGGCGACCAGGCGCGTTACGGCGGCAAAGGCGTGCTGCAAGCGGTGCGCAATGTCAACGAGATCATCGCGGGCGAACTGAAGGGACTGGATGCACTCGATCAGCAGGCCATCGATCGAAAGCTGATTGAGCTCGACGGTACGCCGAATAAGGGCAAGCTGGGCGCGAATGCGCTGCTCGCAGTCTCGATGGCTAACGCGCGCGCCGCGGCCAATGTTCGCAAGCAGCCTCTCTATCGTTATCTCGGCGGCGATGCGGCCAACACCCTGCCGGTGCCGATGATGAACATCATCAATGGCGGCGCGCACGCTGACAACAACGTAGACTTTCAGGAGTTCATGGTGGTGCCGCTGGGCGCGCCAAGTTTCCATGAAGCTCTCCGCACCGGCGCCGAAATCTTTCATACCTTGAGGTCGATCTTAAAAAAGAAGGGTTATTCAACCGGCGTTGGTGATGAAGGCGGTTTTGCACCGAACCTGAAATCAAACGAAGAAGCGATTGAAACGATCCTCGAGGCGATCGATCAGTCGGGCTACAAGGCTGGTGAGAATGTTTTGCTCGCGCTCGATCCGGCGGCCAGCGAGTTTTACGACGGCGAATCCTACGTCTTCAAAAAATCTGATCAGCGCAAGCTCTCCAGTGATGAAATGATCGCCTTCTGGAAGAGCTGGGTTGAGAAATATCCAATCATCTCGATCGAAGATGGCATGGCTGAAAACGATTGGGATGGCTGGAAGAAGCTTACGGATGAAATTGGTGCGCGGGTGCAACTCGTGGGCGACGATCTCTTCGTGACGAACACCAGGTTCCTGCAAAAAGGGATCGACCTCGGCGTCGCGAACTCGATTCTCATCAAAGTAAATCAGATCGGCACCTTGACTGAGACGCTGGATTGCATTGCGCTCGCGAAATCAAACGGACTAACCGCGATTATTTCTCATCGATCGGGAGAGACCGAGGACGCCTTCATCGCCGACCTGGCGGTGGCAACGAACGCCGGACAGATTAAGACCGGATCGATTTCGCGCAGCGACCGCATTGCGAAATACAATCAACTTTTGCGCATTGAAGAGGAATTGGGAGCCACGGCGAAGTATCCGGGACGCGGGGCGTTTGGAGTGCGCCGGCTTGACGGCGCTTTGTAATCGTCCGGCAGTTCCGAGCAGTCAATAGAAAAGCGGCGTCAAGCCGCCGCACTCCAAAATATGGACCTATCAGATATCCGACAGCTTTTTGCTTACACCGAATGGGCCAACGACCTGGCCATGGACGCCGCGAACAGTTTGTCTGACGAACAGTTGCAGCGCGATTTTGGCATCAGTCATAGTTCCGTTCTCGGGACGCTCACCCACATGGCCGGCGCGGAATGGATTTGGCTCGAGCGCTGGCACGGCCGATCGCCGCGGAAGGCAGAAGCCTGGTCGTTGTGGACACCTGAATCATGCGCGGATCTGGCGACCTTGTACGATCGTTGGACTGATGTGGTTGATCGCCGCACGCAATATGTCGCGCAACTCGACGAAAACAAACTTGGGGCCGACCTGTCATTCAATTTGCTCAGCGGCGACGCGAGTTCGATGCGGCTGGTGGATCAAATGCGCCACGTCGCCAATCACGCCACCATGCATCGCGGCCAGGTGGTGGGAATGATTCGCCAGATGGGCATCGAACCGCCTTCAACCGATTTGTTGTTTTATTTGCGCAGCGATATATCTCCGAAGTAGTCAGAAGCCCGACCGTAAGGGAGGGCAACGTTCGTAATCTCAAACTTGAATGGAAGCCAACCTAGCCCTCCCTGACGGTCGGGCTTCTGACACTGTAATGATCGACACCTGGCATCGCGGTGAATACACCATCAGCACCGATCGCTCACGCCTTGATCTCAACCTGATTCACCATTACCTGAGTAACGAATCGTACTGGGCGACCGGCCGCGCGCGGGAAGTCGTCGAGCGGGCCATTCAGAACTCGCTTCCGTTTGGCATCTATGATGGAAACGCACAAGTTGGCTTTGCGCGGATCGTGACTGACTACGCAACCTTCGCCTGGGTGGCAGATGTTTTTGTGCTGCCGGAACATCGCGGCCGCGGATTATCGAAGTGGCTGATGGAAGTCATCATCGCGCACCCGCAACTGCAGGGGTTTCGCCGTTGGGTCTTATCAACCAGGGATGCCCACGGACTCTACGAGCGATTTGGATTTATTCCGCTGCACCGGCCCGAGCGTTGGATGGAACGCCCCGATCCGAACATGAACGAGAGCCCTGATTACTGGAACCCGGTTGACACTGTTTAGAGGCGGGCTACTGCCCGCCTGCCTTAGGGAACACGAATGGCGGGCAGTAGCCCGCCTCTAAACGATCAATGAAGAGAAACATTCCGCTGACGCTAATTATTCTCGATGGCTTTGGCTATCGTGCTGAACGCGAGGGTAACGCCATCGCCCTCGCCAGGATGCCGTTCTACGACGAGATTCGCGAAAAATATCCGCACACGCTGATCGAGGCATCGGGTGAATGTGTCGGCCTGCCGCACGGCATCATGGGCAATTCAAATGTTGGGCACTTGTGCCTGGGCGCGGGCCGCGTGCTGCCCACGGACGTCGAGCGCATCACTCACGAAATCAAAAGCGGCGAGTTCTTTCACAATCTGGCGCTGAATGCCGCTATAGACAACGCGGCCAAACCCGATCGCGCGCTGCACCTCATGGGTCTGGTTTCGGACGGCCTCGTGCATTCTTCTCAGGAGCATGCGTACGCGCTGCTGCGTTTGGCTAAAGAGAAAGACGTGCGCCGCGTCTTTGTGCATTGCTTTCTCGACGGGCGCGATACCCCGCCGTCTTCCGCGGTGAAATATGTCGAAGCGATGCAGCAGAAATGTCGTGAAATTGGCGTTGGTGAAATCGCCAGCGTCGTCGGTCGCTACTACGCGATGGATCGCGACAAGCGTTGGGAAAGAATTGAACTCGCTTACAAGATGCTGGTCGAGGGTGAAGGCGAGCGCACCAGCGATCCGGTAGCGGCGATCAAGAAATCGTATGAGCAAAACATCACGGACGAATTCGTCGAGCCGATTGTCTGCCTGCGTGATGACGGTAATCCGGTCGGAAAGATCGAAGATGGCGATTCCGTAATCTTCTTTAACTTTCGTGCCGATCGCGCGCGTCAAATCACCAGCGCGATCGCGGTTCCCGGCTTCGCAGATTTCCCGACGCCGAATCGTCCGCACACTCATTTTGTCTGCCTTGCCGTCTACGACAAGACCTATCCTTTGCCCGTGGCTTTTCCACCGGAAGTGCCGCGGCACATTCTCGCCGGGGTGTTTGCCGTGAATGAAGTCGAGAACTATCGCATGGCCGAAACCGAGAAGTACGCGCACGTGACATATTTCTTCAACGGCGGCGCTGAACTCGAATTCCCGCACGAGAAGCGCCTGCTGATTCCTTCGCCAAAAGTCGCGACCTACGATCTCGCCCCGGACATGTCGGCATTCAAAATCACCGATAAGTTATTGCGCGCAATTGAAGGAAAGGAAGCCGACGTCTTCATTGTCAATTTTGCGAACCCCGATATGGTTGGTCACACGGGCAAACTCGACAAGACGATCGAAGCCGTCCAATACGTTGATACCTGTCTGGGATGGATTACCAAAGCGATGCGAACGGCGAAGGGCACAACCTTGATAACTGCCGATCACGGAAACGCCGAGCAGATGATCAATCCGACGACCGGAGAGCCGCACACGGCGCACACAACCAACCCCGTGCCTTTTCATCTAATCGATGAAGCATCAATCGGCGTTAAGCTGCGCGAAGGCGGAGCGCTGGAAGATGTGGCGCCGACGATGCTGGGGTTATTGGAACTCGAGAAGCCGGCAGAGATGACCGGCAGAGACTTGCGAGAGAGGTAGTGTCAGAAGCCCGACCGTTAGGGAGAACAACTCGCGATAAGCGTTATCTTGACAGAACCTATTACGCAGGCTGCCCTCCCTCACGGTCGGGCTTCTGACATCAATGCAAATGGCCGCCTCTACTGAAACAATCGAGCAGTCGCGCGCCGGCGCCATCTCGCTCCGTTGGATCATCAACGCGCGCGAAGACCTGATCTGGTTCATCGGCTCAGTCGCGTCCAGCTATCTGCTGCTGATTCTTTATGTCACCGGCGTTCTCCCGCTGATTCCCATGGTCGCCGGCTGGGCAATCCTGATCGACGCTCCGCATGTCTTCGGTACGTTCTCGCGCACTTACTTTGATAAATCAGAATGGCAGACGCGCCGGCGTTTGTTGTTGGGTTCGCTGCTTTTCTTTCTCGTGGGCCCCGCCCTGGTGATGCTCGGCGCCGGCTTCACTTTCTTCTTCGTGGCGGCGCTCTGGGCTTATTACCATCTCGTGAAACAGCATTACGGTTTCATGGTGCTCTACAAGAAGAAGAACAACGATCTCGCGCCGATAGATAATGCGCTTGACCGATGGCTTTTGATGTTCGCATTTAACTATCCCTTCGTCGCGTTCATTGCCAACGATCCGACGGCGATGGCGCGGGTGCCGCCGATCCTGCGCAGCGGGGTGAAGGCCGTAGCGACGGTCCTGCTGATTGGAACGTTGGTGCTGGGACTCGGCTGGTTAATTCGTCAGGTGCAGCGATTGGTCACGCGCGAGCCACTCAATGTTCCCAAGTACCTGCTGCTGGCTGCGGCGATTCCGATGCATTGGGTCGCTCTATTCACACCGATGCCGGCAAAGCCCATCGCGCTCGTAGCCATCCTGACCATCTATCACAACCTGCAATATCAACGTCTGATCTGGTTTCATAATCAGAAGTATGGTGCGCAGGATGCGCGCGCATCACAGGCAGGGATGCCTGCGCGCCAATACGGCCCGGCAGCTTTCATCTCGCGGCGATTGATTTATTACCTCGCGTTCGGAATCCTGTTCGGCATCATCTACCAGGGTCCGCGTCAGTTCCTGGGCTATCTGAATCTGCACACCGGCGATTCACCGGCAGCTTTAACCAAGCCCATTCAACTCGGCATCGCTTTCCTGTGGGGCTATGCTTTCATTCACTATTATCTCGATTCAAAGATTTGGCGCGTGCGACGCGATCCTTCGGTGGGTCAGGCATTGAAAATGTCATAAGGGGTTTGGTTGCGCGTTGCGGCCAGCGGTTCTAGAATTCAAATCGCATTGACAAGAGAATAAGTTTCGGGGGAGTCCCGATTTCTATCGGGACTGAGAGTCCGTTAGGAGACCCCTTGAACCTGATGCGGTTAGCACCGCCGAAGGGAGAAACAGCCAACTATGATTGACCGTTCCATCCTTTGTCCGGCTGGAACGGTTTTCTTTTTTGCCAATGGCCTGGTCAAGCATGAACGCAATCGACTTTCGGATTCTGGTCGCGTTAATTCTGTCAGCAGCGATGCTAACGCCGTCGGTCATTGGCCGCGCCAATCCGGTTTCGATGGCCGCTGCCGCAGGCGTCATGCACGTTGACGTGACCTACACCGAAGAAGCGAACATCACTGACAAGATTAAAAATGTCGGCGTCGAGGAAGAGGACGTGACCAGGTTCTACCTGCGCGCCACCGCCGCCTTCGAACAGCGCGTGATGATGCAATCAAACGGAGCAGGCATCAACTTTTATCCCGTAGATAATGCCCCGCAGAAAATCAGTGGCGCAGTCAGTTATAACGGCGAGATCAAACGGATGGCGTTGGATGAAAAGCATCGCCCCATTCTGGATGACAAATCGGCGATCAGTTTCGCCGGCGTGCTTTCAGAAGACTCCGCCTCGTCGGTGCCCGATGACAATGCCGCCGGAATTCAATTCAGCATTCAATCGAGTCTCATCGGCGAGTGCAAAGGAAAGCGCACCGAGACGAAGTATGTTTCGAAGCCTGGAGGCGAAGAAAAGAAAGTTGAAACCAGCGAGATTAATACGTGTGCAACCTGGGACGAGGCGCACGTGGCTGCGATCATTCCTCGCGCCCCGCTCAATCTTGATTTGCGCCAATTGCCGAAGGCCAAAGAGATAATGCAGTTCGCCGGTCAGTTTCATGTGACCTCGTGTAATTTGAGGCCGGAGTATTGCGTCGAATTGAAGGCGGCCGAAGCAGCCGCCAACCCCGGGCCGAACAGCGAGGCCATGTCCGACCATTGGATTGGTGCGACCACCACGGGATCGATCGCGCAGGGCTTCAAGATCAATCTGACGATGTTCAAGGAATTGAAAGTGAACGGCACGTGGAAACGTTATCTGCAAGTCGCGGCCACAGTGACGCCTGTGACAAAGTTGCGCGCCGCGGGTGCGTTAGAAATTTTAGGGTCGTTCGAGACGGCCGACCGTTTACGCGCCACCGATTTGAGGTGATCGATCATTAGCTGGAGATCTAAATTGACTCAGGTTGTCCGCGTTTGTTTCCGTAGCTTGTCGCGATCAGGCATTATGATTCGTCGCCAATTTTCAACTGGAGGTGCGCACAATTGGTAGACGACCGAATTTGTTTTCGTTGCGCAGGGACATTCGCAGCCGAAGAGCTGCAGCAATCAACATCAGGGAACCGCTTCTGTCCGCAATGCTGGATGAAAGTGAACGCCCTGGGCGAAGCGCCGCGTAAGTGTCCCGTTGATGGCTTGGATTTGATCAAGCGTCGGGTTGCCGAAGCTGTCGTGATTGACGCTTGTGAGAAATGCGGCGGTCTCTGGTTCGACAAAGGCGAGCTGGAGATCATCGAGCGCAAGTCGCGTGACATGGGCTGGCAGTCAGGATTTTTCACCAGCATCCTGCTGCTGTAGCACGTGCATTTCGTGAGTGCCCTAATCGGTGATAGCGAGTCAGGAGGTTAGATCGTGACCAAAAGGATGCTACTCATCGCCGCGATCATCGGCATGATTTGCTTTGCTGCATCCTCCGTCACTGCGCAGGCCGATTTCACCCCGACCGAAGCGACGCGAGCGCGCCTGCAGCCGATCGTCAAAGGCATTCTGGCCGCCTGGGACAAAGCCGATCTGGTTTGTCTGGGCGAAGACCACGGCAGCAAGAATGACTCTGACCTGCGAATCGCCGTGATCGAACATCCTGACTTTCTCCGCAAGGTGAAGGTCATCATGATCGAATCAGCCAACGTGGCCCATCAGGACATGCTCGATCGCTTCGTGCTTGACGGTGAAGATATGTCACGCGAAAAACTACGCGCGGTCTGGAGCGATGCCGACGGTCACGAAGTTTGGGACGCGCCAATTTACGAAGCTTTCATTCGCAGCGTGCGGAAAATCAATCTCGGTGTGCCGCGCGATAAACGAGTCCGCTTACTAGCCGGTGACGATCCGAACGAACACAATCGCGGCCGCTGGATCCGCGAAGCCGTCAGCCGCGAGATTCTGGATAAGAACCTTAAGGGCCTGGCGATTTACGGTGCCGGCCATTGCATAAATTACGGCGGCGGATTTCCCGGCGAAATAGGAGACAAGTATCCGGGCAGAATCTGGGCGGTCTTCAATTTCTTTGATGTGGAAGCGGGCCGCCGCGCATGGAGCCTCGGGGAGGCGCCTGCGCTTATTCAAATAAAAGGCACAGACAAAGCGAACCAGCCGTCCGGCAGGATGTTTTTTCTCGGCAGAGTTAACGACAACTTCAAGCTGGGCGAAATCACCGACGCGATTGTCTATTACGGAAACATCAAAGACGCGAAAGTGCCGGCCGCGAAATAACAATTATCGGAGTTAAGAAACAGAAGGAGTTCATATGAGCGCAGCAATCAAACCGGTGGCAGAACCCGAAGCAGAATCAGTCACTCAACTCAAAACTGAAAACTCAAAACTAAAAACTGGGTTTGCCAACTCACGCCGCATCTACATTCACGGCCAACAGCCGGGCGTGCGCGTCCCCTTCCGCGAGATCGATCAAAACCCGACGCGCAATTTCAAGAACGAGTTGGAAGAAAATCCCGCGGTGCGCGTCTACGACACGGCCGGCCCATACGGCGACCCTGCGATTAAGACCGACGTGCGCGAGGGTCTCGCCCAAGTGCGGCGCGATTGGATCGTCAACCGTGGCGATGTCGAAGAATACGAAGGCCGTTCGATTCAACCTATCGACGACGGCTATCTAACCTTTGACGCTGCCCAGACGGCGCGCGAAAAAGGTCGCCTCGAAGATTTCCCCACCCTGCGCCGCACGCCTCTGCGCGCGAAGAAGGGCTCATGCGTCACGCAGATGCACTACGCCAAGCGCGGCATCATCACGCCCGAGATGGAATTCATCGCCATCCGCGAGAACCTGGGCAGAAGTAGCACAGACTTAAGTCTGTGCCACTCTGATCGCTCATCCCTAAATCATCAACATCAGGGACAATCCTTCGGTGCCTCGATCCCTTCCTACGTCACACCCGAATTTGTCCGCGACGAAGTCGCCCGCGGCCGCGCCATCATTCCCGCCAACATCAATCACCCGGAATCAGAACCGATGATCATCGGCCGCAACTTCCTGGTGAAGATCAACGCCAACATCGGCAACTCAGCCGTGCTGTCTTCAATTGACGACGAAGTCGAAAAGATGCGCTGGTCGATCAAGTGCGGCTCGGACACCGTCATGGATCTTTCGACGGGCAAGAATATTCACGCGACGCGCGAATGGATCATTCGCAACTCGCCGGTGCCGATCGGCACCGTGCCCATCTATCAGGCATTGGAAAAAATTGGTGGCAAGGCTGAAGAGCTGACGTGGGAAATCTTCCGCGACACTTTGATCGAACAAGCCGAGCAGGGCGTCGACTATTTCACCATTCACGCCGGCGTGCGCCTGCCTTACATTCCCATGACCGCAAAACGCACGACGGGCATTGTCAGTCGCGGCGGCTCGATCATGGCTAAGTGGTGTCTTGCGCATCACGAAGAAAGTTTTCTCTACACGCGTTTCCGCGACATCTGCGAAATCATGGCCGCGTACGACGTGTCGTTCAGCTTGGGCGACGGCCTGCGTCCCGGCTCGATTGCCGACGCCAACGACGAAGCGCAATTCGCCGAACTCGAAACGCTCGGCGAGCTGACAAACATCGCCTGGGAATATGACTGCCAGGTAATGATCGAAGGTCCCGGTCACGTGCCCATGCACTTGATCAAAGAGAACATGGACAAGCAGCTTGAGAGCTGCGGCGAAGCGCCGTTCTACACGCTGGGCCCGCTGACGACCGACATCGCGCCCGGCTACGATCACATCACTTCGGCCATCGGCGCCGCGATGATTGGCTGGTACGGCACTGCGATGCTCTGCTACGTGACGCCCAAAGAACACCTCGGCCTGCCGAATAAGAAGGACGTGAAAGACGGCGTCATCGCCTACAAAATCGCCGCTCACGCCGCCGATTTGGCGAAGGGCCACCCCGGCGCCCAGTTCCGCGACAACGCGCTGAGCAAGGCCCGCTTCGAATTCCGCTGGGAAGATCAATTCAACCTCTCCCTCGACCCCGAAGTCGCCCGCGAATACCACGACGAAACATTGCCGCAGGAAGGCGCCAAGCTCGCCCACTTCTGCTCCATGTGCGGCCCGCATTTTTGTTCGATGAAGATTACGCAGGACGTGCGGGAGTACGCGGCGCAGAAAGAGATTGATGAGCAAGCGGCTCTAGGTTTGGGGATGAAAGAGAAGGCGGAAGAGTTTGTGAACAGTGGTGGTGAGATATATCAAGGCGCATAGGGCAAGATTGTTACAAGGTATGATGGAGGTATAGGCTCGACTTTGAAAGTGTTCCTCAGTTGGTCCGGAGCGAGAAGTCAAGGTATCGCTGAAGCCTTACGTGATTGGCTTCCAAAAGTAACTCAAGGCGACACAACCTTGGTTATCAGTTGTTGACATAGAAAGAGGTGCGCGCTGGAGCACCGACATCGCAGCCGAGCTTGCACAAACAAGCTTCGGAATTTTATGTCTTACTCTTGAGAACCTTGACTTCCCCTGGATTCACTTTGAAGCATGGGCGTTATCGAAGACATACGTCCGAAGAAATCTTTCGTGAAGCGATGACCCTCTCGCCTGAAGTTCGCGCGGAGTTGGCGGAACGATTGATTGGCAGCCTGGCCGAAGATGTTTCACCAGAAATTTCGTCTGCGCATCTAGCGGAGGTGAAGCGACGAATCGCTGATATTAAGTCCGGCGAGGCGGAACTGATTCCCGGTGATGGAGTCTTAGTGCGTGCGCGGAATGTTCTCCCGCAACATGACCTGCCCCAGCGCCGAAGGCGCGTAATGTAATAG
The DNA here is from genome assembly GCA_044870975.1 of Pyrinomonadaceae bacterium. GTDB lineage: Bacteria > Acidobacteriota > Blastocatellia > Pyrinomonadales > Pyrinomonadaceae > UBA11740. The sequence goes on along the minus strand of JBIOZK010000035.1, from coordinate 25,683 downwards.
CCTCGGGCAACGCCCGAGGTGTTGAATCAAGAATACAATTCGGAGCTCTGAAGGAGCGAAATAAATCACGGCAATGAGATCGTCAAATGGATTTATTTCGCCGCGTTGCGACTCCATCAATTATTTGGGTTCGCGTTCCTGGGCCGTTGGCCCCAGGCTATTGCATAGCGCGCCCTTGGCGCTGTCGGCATCGAGTCCGCGCAGCGGACGATCGACAATAGCCCAGCGATTCATCGCTGGGATTCCAATCGCGAGTGAACGATAGTCCGTGAGACGGACGGCTGAATCTGTCGCTCGTATTTGGAGTGCGCCGGCAGAGTCCCGATTTATCGGGACGGCGACGGCGCTTTGGGTCGAACCGTCAGAAGATGCCGGACCACAGATCCAAAGCGGTGTCGCGCTGCGCTTGCCACCGCACTCCAAATTTCAGTCGCCCGCTAAAGCGGACTTTTGTTTTGTTGGGCTTCGTGCCCGGCACTGAAGTTTGGCTATTATCAAACGTCCGCTACGCGGACGAAAGAGAACATGGAACCCGTAACCCTCGAAATCTTTTCTGATTACGTTTGACCGTTTTGCTGGTTGGCGGAGCCAGCCGTGCACGAACTAATCGAGTCGGACCCGGACGTCGAATTGATTTGGCGGGCGTTTGAGTTGCGGCCTGAGCCGGTGCCGATGATTGATCCAAACAGTGATTACTTAAGGCGCGTCTGGAGCGATTCCGTGGCTCCGTTGGCGGAGCGACTGGGAGTCACGATGAGGTTTCCGCCGGTGAAACCCCGCACGCGGCTGACTCACGAAGCAGTTCATTGGGCTCGCGCGCAAGGCCGCTTCGAGGATTATCACAACCAAGTCTTTCGCGCGTTCTTCGAGCGCGGCGAAGACATCGGCGACCTGGACGTGCTGATTGCGCTGGCACGCGAGTTAGGACTCGATAGTGATGCGCTGCGACAGGCGCTCACCCATCACGAGTTCGCTGCGAGCGTACTGGCAGATGAAGGCGAGGCCGCGCGCTTGGGCGTGAGTGGCGTGCCCGCGTTTGTCGCCAACCGCCAAGCGGCGCTGAGTGGAGTGCAGCCGGTCGAGAATCTCAAGCAGTTGATTGCAAGTGTTCGCCGGTAAGGTCAAGAACCGCGGTCAATTTTGAGCGTCAATATACTTGATGCATCGTTAACGCCGCAGGGTTCACCAATTCCAGCCCAGGGCAGCGCCCTGGGGAACAGAGCGAACAAGCTGATTGAACTCTTAAGGAGTTGACGAGCGATTAGGAAAATTCCCGACGAGCTGAATAAGGCTGAGATCGTCGACCCTCTACACTACTGGCAAACTCCTTCAGAGTTCGTCGCGGGATTCGGCCTTTCTCCCAGGGCGCTGCCCTGGGCTGGAATTGGCGAACGCCTGCGGCGTTTTTGATTCGTCAAGTATGTGGTTGCCCCATTCTGGACTGGGCTGGCAGCGACGGCGCTTTGGATTGAGATTTCCTCTAAAATCCAAGGAACTCTCACAAATTGTGAGGCTCCAGGGTTTCTCAACCTGCAACTTTTAGTCGATTGACTCGCGAGTTTGGTCGATTGAACTGCAACTTTGATCGATTGATTTCCAACTCCGCTCAAGAGTGGGCAGCCACATCCAAAGCGCCGTCGTTGCCGGCGCACTCCAAATTTGCGCCTATCAAGTCGTATCATTAGCTCTGCTCTCGGTTCTGCCCCGAAGACAAACCGACCCGCCCACTCGTGCATCCGATAAGCCAGTTGCGAGAGGTTCGCCCGATGAACATCAAATCCTGCCCATCCTTCAAACTAATCAGCATTATCATTCTGGCGATCTTCTCAGCGCTGCTTGTCTCGTCTGACTTTGCGGCGCGGGCCGCGAAATCGGCATGGCTGCCGGCAGGCGTGCGGCTCATCACGCGCGAGGTGCCGCTCGGCAAATCACAACCCGGCGAGGTCGCGTACAGCCGTGTGATCAGCGACGACCAGAAGCATATTGCTTTCACCGTGAAGACGAATGGCGGGGAGTTCGTCATGGTCGATGGAGTTGCCGGGAAGACTTACACGTCGATTCTGCGCGCTCCGCTCACTGAAGCCGGCGTGCAGCAACAGATCAAGTTCAGTCCCAATGGCCGGCGGGTGGCTTACGTCGCACGGCGCGGCGAAAAGTTTCTGGTGGTCGTCGACGGTAAGGAAGGGCCGGAGTATGACCGGCTCCGTGTGGGCGCGCCAAATTTCAGTCCTGACAGCCGGCGTCTCGCATATTTTGCTGAGCGTGGCGGGAAAACTATCGCCGTCATCGATGGAGTAGAGAGCAAGCCTTTCGATGGCTCATCATCTGTAGCCCCCACCTTCAGTCCCGACAGCCGGCGCGTCGTCTACCTGGCCAATCATGGCAAAGGGACGCACATCATCATCGACGGGGTGGAGACTGCCGAGCCCGAATATGTCGGCCAGCCCGACTTCAGCAAGACCGGAAAGCGAATGGCGTACGTAGTAGTGCGTCAGGACAAATGGTATGTCGTAACCGATGGCAAGGAAGGCAAAGGTTATCGCGGACTCGGCAACAACATCGAGTTCAGCGATGACGAGAAGCATGTGCTCTATCAAGCTGACACGGCTGACGGTCAGGTGATCGTCGTTGACGGCGTCGAGATGGAGCAGCGTCCCGTGATCGAGGAAAACTCGTACGGGTTCAGCCCGGATGGACAGCACGTGGCATTCGCTGCGTTGGATCACCGCGACGCGGAGTATGTCGTGGTGGACAATAAGCAAGGCAAGACTTATCAGGGAGTAAATAAACCCGCCTTCAGTCCCGACAGCAAACATGTCGCGTACGCTGCCTGGCGCGCGGGCAAAGTCTTTGTCGTCACAGATGGAGTCGAGGGCGAAGCGTTCGACAATGTAAACGACAATTTTCGATTCAGCCCGGACGGCAAGCGCATGGTCTACCTGGCCAAGCGTGGCGAGGCACAGTTCCTGGTGCTCGATGGCGTGGCCACCGCCTACGACGAAATCTTCGGTTTCAAATTCAGCCCGGACAGCAGACGCTTTTTCGTCGAGGCCAGGCGGGGAAACACTCTGCTCATGATCCTCGAAGCCGAGCCGCCACAGAAATATGAACTTAGTCCGGACGCACAGGTTCAGGCCGCGGATGAGGACGATTTGCTAATGGCCTTCAGCCCCGACAGCAAGCGGACCGCCTGGGTTTCACAGCGCGGTGGCAGGAGCTTCGTCGTCACCGACGGCGCCGAAGGAAAACCTTACGACGAGATCCGGAATCTTCAGTTCACCGCTGATGGCCGGCATGTCGTATATGCGGCGAAGCGCGACGGGAAGCTCGTAGCGGTAGTCGATGACACCGAGAGCAAACCGTATGACGATTTTGTCTCCGGTACTTCTTTAGTCATGGATGGCGCGCGAACCGTTAAAATGATGGTGATGCGTGGTCAGGAGATTTTGCGCGTTGAGATCGAGATCGCAGAATAGACTGTTAAGTTCGCGCCCAAATTTGGAGTGCGCTGGCAGAGTCCCGACTTGTCGGGACGGCGACGGCGCTTTGGATTGAACCGAAGCAGTTTGGGGAGGATCCAAAGCGGTGTCGCCGCTTCCCTTTGCCACGGCGCCGCGGCTTTGCTGCAAAAGTATCTGTTTACGTCCGCGAAGCGGACTGAGTGAGAGTAGCCCAGTGCTTTAGCGCTGGGACGGTCAGTTGTTCACACCCAAAGTCCGCGCAGCGGACGACTGATGACTTATTAACCGAATCAACCTTTAAGGCTCAGCCGTCCGTTTCACGGACTTCGCTCATGCTATCAGCGAATCCCACCGATAAATCGGTGGGCTATTTTCATTCGTCGGCTTCGCCGACTTTTGCAGCAAAGCCGCTTACCGGTATCTGCAATGGCTGTTTTGAGGCGGTGCCTCCATTTGCCGAGGACTTGAGCCAACCTTTCCGGAAAGGCAGGCCTTTCCCCTACGTACTGCGGCATAGCCGCGTTCTCGATCAGCGTGCGCGACTTTTGCAGCAAAGCTCCGCTCCGCCGACAATCGTCTTCATGACTTAAGCCCCGGTTGACCACCGGCGAGTTCCGTCCAGGCTTGCGGTGTTTCTCATTCTTCGTTGACATAGTCTCAGCGCGCGCCTAGGCTTTTCTCCTATCAAGGATCATGGGAAGCCAAACACACACACTCCACCCACGCGCAGTTTCTTTTCCGATTTCCATTCTGCTGCTGCTCGTCTTCAGCTTGACGTCTCCGGGTCAATCGCCATCGCCGACTCCGGAGAAGCGTGACCTCGGCTTACAGCCGAATCAGCAGCCCAACTCGCAAGCGAATCAGAACAAGCCGAAGCAGCCGAAGCCGGAACTGGTCCTGCAGACGGGCTACAACAGTTTTTATGGCGCCACGCGTCTGGGGTTTAGTCCGGATGGGAAGTTGCTGGCGACGGCGACGTTTCACACGAACACGATCAAGTTGTGGGAGACGGTGACGGGGCGCGAGTTGCGGAATCTTTCAAGCGGCGGCACCAATACGACGAGTCTGTCTCCGGTTTTCGCCTGGAGTCCCGATAGTCGCCTGCTCGCCGCCTCGGCCGGGAACAACACCGTCACAGTTTGGGATGTGACTGCGGGTCGCGAAGTACAGTCACTGACCGGGGCGGGCGGCTCGTTTATGGCCGCCTTAGGGGTCAGCTTTGTTGGTTTCAGCAGTGACGGGCGAAAGCTGGTGACGATGAGCGATGGGATTCACGTCTGGGACACATCGACCTGGCGCGAGGCCTCGACAATTCAGACGTCTGAGGTTGGGCTCGGCGGGTTCACCGGCGGCGGTGGCGGAATTGCCCTGAGTAACGACGGCAGTCAACTGGCCCGTGCCGATAACGATCAGATCAAATTCTTTGATGTTGCCAGCGGTAAGGAATTGCGCACGGTTTCCATGCCAGATGGGCAAACTTATAACGTCGAACTCGCTTTCACCTCCGACGGCCGGCTCATTGCAGCAGGGGTCCACGACCAGAAGCTGAAGGTTTGGGAAGTCAACGGTAAATCTGTACGCGTGCAGGCGACGACCTCGGAAGACTACGCCCTCATCAAGTTCAGCAGTGACGCTCGTCTGGTGGCGGTGGCCGATAAGTACCTCGTGCGGATTTGGGAGATAGGCAGCGGGAAGCAAATCGCCAACATCACCGTGCCGAACACCGGAGTCTATCAGGAGCACGGCGGCGTGTTTGCAGCCTTCACTCCTGACGGCAAGCGGTTGGCGACCAGCGGCTTTGGGACGCAGACATATCTTTGGGACGTCGACACCGGCAAACAGGTCCAGCAGATGACCGGCCGCACGAACTGGGCATATGCAGTGGCGTTCAGCGAAGACGGAACGCAACTGACCTCGGGCGGGCGCACGCGTTGGGATTTGCGTACCGGGCAAGGCCGCCGGCTTTCCTCATCAACCACCGACAAACAGTTGGGGATGCCGAGTCCGGACGGAAAACTAATTGCCATGTTCGCGCCGAATGCCAGTGTGGTCACGATCTACGACGCCACCAGCGGCAAGACGTTACAGACTCTAAGTCGAGCGAATTTCGACGGCGGAGTTGAGCGGGTCAAGTTTAGCGGTGACGGACGCTCGTTGGCGGTAATCTACGGGCCCGCTAAAGGTGTGCAAATGATCGGCCGCCTGCCCTCCAGCGAGTTGAAGATTTGGGATCCAATTAATGGTCGCGAGACGCAGAGCCTGCTCTTGAGTATGTCTCCGGTCGAAGTTGGTTTCAGTTCTGACGGCAAAATGATCGCGACGGTGACCCATCAAGGCGAGATCACTTTGTGGGACGTCGGGTCCGGAAACCGCTTGCGCTCGCTCTCGACTTCGGCCGGCCAGACCTGGGATCCAATGTCGATGATGAAGAGTCTGCCGACCCCGGGTCAGATGAAGCGGGGCCAAATCCCGAATATTCAGATGCCGACTACGGATCAGCTTAACAGCATGATCACCAACACGCTGGGCGCGATGACTGCGGGCACCAAAGGCCGCAATGTCTCATCAGTGACCTTCAGCCGCGACGGCAGCGTGCTGGCGAGTGGCGGCATCGAGACGAAATCAAATTATGACATGGCCGCGATGATGGGCCAGGCAACAGGTCAGCAGAAGAAAGGCAAGAACCAGCCGCCACCCAACAATGATGATTTTTTGAAGAACCTGAAAATCGAAACGACGGGCCAATTGGTCTTGTGGAATCCGGCGACGGGACAGCAACTCGGCGTGATCAAAGGGCACGGCAAAGGAATTACCAACGTAGCCTTCAGTCGTGATGCGAAATTCGTAGCTTCTGCCGCCAGCGACAACAGCATCAAAATTTGGGACGTCACCACGCAACGGGAACTGAAAACTCTGACCGGCCACACGGCGGGCATTGAATCGATGGATTTCAGTCCCGACGGAAAGCTGCTGGCGTCGGCGGGTGATGACGGCAGCACTTTTCTGTGGGACACGACCACCGGCGAGCATTTGTTGACATTGATTTCGCTCGACGATGGCGGCGAATGGATGGTCGTCACTCCCGAGGGCTTGTTTGACGGGACGCCGCAATCGTGGAACCAGATCCTGTGGCGCTACAACCAGGACATTTTCAATGTCGCGCCGGTCGAATGGTTCTTTAATGAGTATTACCACCCGGGACTATTGTCTGATGTGTTCGAGGGCAAGCGGCCGAAAGTCGCTTTGGACATTTCAAAAAAGGATCGACGACAGCCGATCGTAAAACTTTCGATTCCTGGAAACGGCGCAACCGAGAACATCTCGACGCGCACCGTCAAAGTCAGAATCGACATCGCCGACGCAGCTCCAGATGAGGACCATAAGCAAGGCAGCGGCGCGCGCGACGTACGGCTGTTCCGTAACGGTTCGCTGGTGAAAGTCTGGCATGGCGACGCGCTCAAAGGGCAATCAGCGAATTCCATCGAACAAGACATAACGCTCGTCGCTGGGCCTAATCGTCTCACGGCGTATGCCTTCAACAGCGACAATGTGAAGAGCAAGGACGCCAGTCTTGTTCTCACCGGCGCCGATAGTTTGAAACGAACGGGCACCGCCTGGGTGATTGCCGTCGGCGTGAACGACTACGCTAATCCGCAATATAACTTGAAGTACGCGGTGGCAGATGCGCAGAGCTTCGCCGCCGAAGTGGTTCGTGAGCAGGCTCCCATCGGTCGATTCGATCACGTCGAAGTCGTTCCCTTGGTGAATGACCAGGCGACGAAGGAAAACATTCTCGCGGCGTTACGGCGACTGACCGGCGCCGACACTCCTCCTACTTTGAAAGCCGGCCCGTTGGACAAGTTGAAACGCGCCGAACCTGAAGATGCGGTGATCATCTATTTCGCGGGACACGGTACGGCGCAGGGACAGCGCTTTTATTTGATTCCTCACGACCTTGGTTACACCGGAGATCGCAACGCACTGGATGAAGCCGGATTGAAAGCAATGCTCACCCACAGCATTTCTGATCAGGAGTTGGAGGATGCAGTCGAAGGCATCGCGGCGAGTTCGCTCTTAATGGTGATCGACGCCTGCAACTCGGGCCAGGCGTTGGAAGCCGAAGAGAAACGGCGCGGCCCGATGAATTCAAAAGGGCTGGCCCAACTGGCTTACGAAAAAGGCATGTACATCCTGACGGCGGCGCAGAGTTATCAGGCCGCACTGGAAGCTGCCCAATTCGGACACGGGCTGTTGACATACGCGCTGGTCGAAGAAGGTTTGAAGACCCCCGTCGCCGACAGCGAGCCGAAGGACGGCGTGGTGAACGCGCGCGAATGGCTGGACTTTGCGACTGAGCGCGTGCCGCAGATGCAGGAAGAAAAAATGAAGCAGACGCGCGGCCTCGGAATCGGGATCGCCTTTACCGAGGGCGAACAGAAAACCGAGCCCGCCAAACGCAGCGTGCAACGGCCGAGAGTTTTCTATCGCCGCGAAATGGAAGCGAATCCGCTGGTAGTCGCGAAACCGGCTGGGCCAAATCAATAATTTCTCTGCCGGTGCAGATTCTCCAACTCGATCGTCTTCAGCAATATGCGCGCGAATGGCGCCTCACGATCGAAGACTCATTCGAGACCGAGAGCTCGGTGATTTCCCGGGTGAGCCGCGCCGGCGAGAGCCTGATTCTCAAAATAGTCAAAAGCCCCGGAGATGAATGGAATGCCGGGCCGGTGGTCGAGGCATTCGACGGGAAGGGGATGGTGCGCGTCTTTGAGCACACGGGTGGCGCGATGTTGCTGGAGCGGTTACAGCCGGGCATGTCGCTGTCGCGGATCGAAGACGATCGAGAAGCTACGAGTATTCTCACGAGTGTCATGAAAGACATGGCGCCCGGAGAAACTCCCGCCGAAACTCCGAAGGTTGAAGATTGGGGAAAAGGCTTTGCACGTTATCTGGCCAGCCCGGACGAACAGGTCCCACGGCAGCTGGTGAGATCAGCGCAGCAGGTATTTGGCGATTTGGGTGCTTCCCAACGGAACGTGCGTCTGCTACATGGCGACCTTCATCATTACAATGTTCTGTTGGACGAAAATCGTGGATGGGTGGCGATTGATCCAAAAGGCGTCGTAGGAGAATGGGAGTACGAGATCGGCGCGGTCCTACGTAATCCGATCGAACAGCCGGAACAGTTTCTCTCACGTCCGATCATCGAACGGCGACTGAGACCATTTGTCGATGCATTGAAGCTCGATGGCGAGCGTATCGTCGCCTGGGCTTTTGCGCAGGCAGTTCTTTCCGCAGTTTGGGGAGTTGAGGATGGGCACGAAATCAGACAGTCGAATCCAGCTTTGCGATTGGCAGAGATAATGCAACCTATGGTCAGCAGACGCGTCACCATATGATTAACGAAATGAATCGCATATTGAAAACTGCCCTTTGGCTGTTGCTCGCGAGTTCGGGAGCTGCGGCGCAGGTTCTGTTTCCGGCGAACGCCGCGCGCTCAATCCCTCCGGATGTGCAGCTTAGAATCACTTTCAGTCAGCCACCCACGATCGGAAAGATGGGTACGGTGCGCGTTTACGATGCCTCGAACGATCGGCTGGTCGATCAGCTTGATCTCGGCCTTCCTCCCGGGCCGACCGAACGCGCTACGGGCGCGGCCACGACTGCGCCTTACCTCGCTGCTCCTTACAACTACGCGCGCACGACGGTGCCCACGAACGCGAACACGAGACCAGGAACGCCATCGGCCGGCGCAGTAGCTACGCCGGACCACTATCAACTGACAATCATCGGCGGGTTCACCGACGGCTTTCATTTTTATCCAATCATCGTCAACGGGAACACGGCGACGATTCAGCTCCATCACAATCTGCTTGAGTACGGGAAGAGCTATTACGTGATGATCGATGCGGGCGTCTTGAACGTGCCCAATGGTGAGTTCAAAGGGATTACCGACAAGCAGACGTGGCGGTTTGCGACGAAGATTAGCGGTCCCCAGGCCGGGGCCGAGACAATTACGGTCAGCACCAACGGGTCCGGCGACTTCAAGACGATCCAGGGCGCGATCGACTCCATACCTGATCACAATAAGAAGCGCGTCACGATCTTCGTACGCAAAGGCATCTATCCGGAGATTGTCTACTTTCGGAATAAGGACAATGTCACTTTCATCGGCGAGGATCGTGAGGCAACCGTCGTGCGTTATGCGAACAATGAAGTGTTCAATCCACATCCGGTCAATATCAGGACGAATGAACTCGCCGGCACATTTCCGTCGCGCCGGGCGGCGTTCGCGGTAGACAATTCGAATGATATTCACATCATCAACCTGACGCTGGAAACGACGGCGCCGGGACAGTCGGAAGGGTTGTTGATGACGGGCCAGCGAAACATTCTGAAGAATGTGCGGGTGATTGGGTTTGGTGATGCGTTGCAGGTGAACGGTCCGGCTTACATCGTTGACAGCATTATCGAAGGCGCCGGCGACACGATCCTCGGCCGTGGCCCGGCATTCTTCGACCGCACGACAGTGAAGAGCCGCAGCGTCTTCATGTGGATTCGAAACACTGCCGCCAACCACGGGAATGTTTTCAAGGATTGCACTTTCATTGGCACCGGTCAGCCGACGACACTGGCGCGCGCGCCGAAGAACGGCGCGAGCACTTACCCTTACGCCGAAGCCGTTTTGATCAATGCAAAGCTGAGCGGCATTCTGCCTGAAGGTTGGGGCGCGGCGGATGACGGAGGCAAAGTGCACTTCTGGGAATACAACAGCCGCAACCCCGACGGATCGTTGGTGGATGTCAGCAAGCGCAGTCCGCTCTCACGCCAACTCGACAAGGTAAAGGATGCGAAGCTAATCGCCGACTACAGTAATCCGGCGTTTGTTTTGGGTGGTTGGCAACCGAAAACGGCGACAACTCGCTTGAAATAAAAACCAGCTCGCGCTCAATAGCTACGCTGCTGATTCCCACTCTACCTATTCATTCATGCGAGCATGACTAACGAACAGTTCGTCATAATGTCGAACTAACTCCCGGTTCTGGATCACTCGATTCAGCAGGTAATAGGCGACGACGGCGAGCACCACTTCAACTCCGATCACGTACCAGAGCACCTCGAACTTCCAGGCGGCGTACGCCACAATCATGACGCCCGCCATTAGGAACATGGACACGAAGGTAAGTCCGAGGTTGCGCGATGATTGCTCGCCGCGCGACGCGGGACGCGAGAGCGGCAGATAATCCTCAAAAATTCCGGGAGCGAGCGAGAGCACGGGGATTCCTATCAGGCCGGGCACCGCGAGTTCCACTCCCATCAATCCGCCCGGCGCCAGCACAGCAATCAACACACCGCTGAGGACGAGTGCGGGAAGCAGCAGGTAGACGATCGCAGCTTTGCGAACGCCGTGAAAAACCGGGGCCGCCGTCTGCAGCGGAGCAATCGAGAACAGGTCCGCGGCCAAATAATTCTGCGACATCTGCAGAGTTTGCATCGCCTGTAACGGCAGCATCGACATCATCCAAATCGTCAATAGCGGCAAGAGAGCCGAGAACCCGCTATTGTTCCGATTCAACAGGCTGATGAGAGGAAAGACGAGAAATATCGTGAGCGACGGGTAGAGCCGCAGCTTCATGTCGCGATCCCTGCGCATGTATGCGCCCGCGAGTCGGAAGCTCCAAAGCTCGATCGGATCACGCAACCACCAGCGCAGGACGGGATTGCCCAGCCGGGGTTGCTTGCGGCTGCGCTCGCGCGCGGGTGCAGCGGTGCGCGTTTCCGAAATCTTCGCCAGACCTTCGGCGTAACCTGATGACAATCTGCCGATGGCGAGGTACGCCAGCGCTACGGTGGTTAACAATCCGATCAATGCGAGCACGCCACCAAAAGGCATGCGGCCCGCCAGAGCAGAGTCGAATCCCGCGAACCAGGCCGGCGGCAGCGCAAACAGGTAGCGCGCGTAAGGCGCCAGACTTAGCCCTTCGAACCGCTCCAGCAACCGCGGCACGACTTGATAGCCGCCGATGAAAATAACCGACATCGCGACCTGCGACCAGGCGGCGAAGTTGTCGAATTTCTCGCGGTCCAAAAACTTGATCACAATCCCATAGGTGCACACGACCGCGGCGCCGCAGAAGATACAGAGGACTGCCATCGAAAGCAGATGGACCGCCGGGAACCAGATTCGGGTCCCGGTAATCGCGACCCCAAAAATCGACGGAAATAAATTGAGGGCCGTGGCGAGGATCAAACTAAAGGCGACGAGATTAATTGTCTTGGCGAGCAGCAAGGTCCTGGGGTTAATTGGCCGATGGTTAAGCACGTCGCCTTCATTTGCATTGAAAAGGATGTCGCCCGATTCCGAGGTGATGGCCATGCCGACGACAAAGAAGGTCATGCCGTGAACGATGATCGTGTAGGTGAAAAGATCGATCTGCGACGAGAACGCAATCAAGCCGGTGAAGACCCCGACAACCAGGTACATGAGGATTACAAAGATCAGGCTGCGCGGCTTACCGCCACCCATGGTGCGGGCCACGCGGCCGCGTATGCTCATCCGCCAATAGCACTTCAGCAGGGCCTTGAGCTGGGGGCGGTCGATGAAGGTTTCAGTCTTCGTCATCTCGTTCCGAGACCAGTACACGCGCAAACTCTTCGGCGCGCGCCAGCAGATTCTGAGTAGCCGTTAATTTATTGAAGACGTGCTCCAGTGACTTCTGGCCGGTTTGTTCGAGCAATTGCGGCACCGTGCCGTCGGCGACAATCGATCCCTGGTGAATGATGACGACGCGTTCGCAGATGCGTTCGACGACGTCGAGAATGTGTGAGCAATAGACAATCGTTTTGCCCTCGCGGGCCAGTGAAGTAATCAACGTCTTCAAACTCAGCGCGGCGTTCGCGTCCAGCCCGTTCAGAGGCTCATCGAGAAAGACGATCTTCGGGTTGTGCAGTAACGCCGAAGTGATCACGACCTTCTGCCGCATGCCCTTCGAATACGCCGACAGTTGCTTGTCCTGGAGAGTGTTGGTGCTGAGTTCGAAAAACTCTCCGAACCGTTCGATGCGCTCCTTCGCTTCATTTTCGGGAATGTGATAGAGCGCCGCGACCAGATGCAAATATTCCCAGGCCGTCAGCGATTCAAAGACGGCGCCGGTCTCGGGCACATAACCAACGATTCGTTTTACGTTGAGCGAATCGTTGACGACATCAAGGCCGTTGATTCTGGCTGTTCCCGAGGTTGGCAGGAGCATCCCGGTGAGCATCTTAATCGTGGTGCTCTTGCCCGCGCCGTTTGGTCCCAATAATCCAACCAGTTGGCCATCAGGAATCTGCAGGTTGATTTGATCGACGGCGACTTGCGGACCGAATTCCTTGGTGAGGTTGTGAAGTGTGATCATCTGCTGCGTATCATGTTGCTGTTGCCGTATAAGGTCAACATGTCTGGGAACTGTTCAGGACTTCGCTTGAACAAGCGGTGGGCGTGAATCATCATTAAGGAACCCGGCAAGATAATTTGAACGAATCGGCTTACGTGCACGGTACTTAACTTATGGCCAGCGTTGCTTTACGCCTTCCCGAAAATGTCACCGGCGATTTCTTTGTAGATTCAACCTGCATCGATTGCGACGCGTGCCGGCAGATCGCGCCGAGTATATTCGCCGAAGAGGGTGACGCGTCGATTGTTCATCATCAACCAAAAACAGATGACGAAACGAAGCGGGCGATGATGGCGCTGGTCGCTTGCCCGACCGGATCGATTGGCACGCTCGAACATCACGACGCGCACCTCGGCATCGATGCTTTTCCGGAATTAATCGCTGAGAACATCTTCTATTGCGGCTTCAATGCCGAGTCGAGTTTCGGCGCCTGGAGTTATTTGATTCAGCGGCCCGCCGAAGACGGTGGAAATGTGTTGATCGATTCGCCCCGGTTCGCCACGCAACTGGTGAAAAAGATTGAGGCGATGGGCGGCGTGCGGACGATGTTTTTGACGCACAAGGATGACGTTGCGGATCATGACCGATTCGCCGAGCGATTTACTTGTACGCGGATTATGCACGCGGATGATGGCGCTGCGAGGCGCGGCATCGAGACGGTAGTTCATGGCGAGGAGCCGTTTGAAATCGATCATGATTTGGTCGCGATTCCGGTGCCCGGTCACACACGCGGCCACATTGTTTTGCTTTATCAAAACAAGTTCCTTTTCACCGGCGATCATCTGGCGTGGTCGCCGAATCGGAATTCGCTGATCGCGTTTCGCAGCGCATGTTGGTACTCATGGGAAGAGCAGACGCGTTCTATGGAGCGGCTGCTCGATTATCAATTCGAGTGGGTTCTGCCGGGTCATGGCCGCATTCATAATGATTCGCCGGCGCAGATGCGAAACCATCTTGAGCGTTGTGTCGATTGGATGAAATTGCGTTAAGATGCAAGCCGTTTTGGCTGGAGGCGTTAAATGATTTCAAGGCGAATTCTGTTTTCGGGTGCGGTGTTGCTTCTGGGCATGGTGACTGCGTTATCGCAGGGCGACACCAAACATTTCGCGAAGGATGGGTTGGCTTTCGACTACACGAACGGTTGGAGCATGGCCGACACGAGCAACGCTGACGCCCTGCAGTTGACGCTAAGCCGCTCCAACAGTGATTCACAAATTGTGATGTTTGTTCACCGGGGCAAAGTTGAAACGCCGGAAAAGTTTGCGCAGGCGAAAAAAGCATTCATCGATCCTTACGTGAAATCGATGAGTGACCGATTCGTCCAGATGGGCGCGACCCCGCAAACAAGTTCGGCCAACTCGCGAATCGGCGGCGTGCCTTGTGAGGGAGTTCGCATACGCGCGGTGCTTGGTGGCGAAGGCGCGGAAGCGTCAATCTTCTGGCTTTCCCTGGAGAACAGGGTGGTGATGCTTACCTTGTTTGCCCCGGACACCGAACTCAAACAATCGACGCCGGCCTGGGACATGGTGCGCAACACCATCAAACTCGAACCGCCACCGGCAAAAGCTTCACCGACACCAAAGCAGAAACCCTAAGTACTCAGAATCATTTTGGAGCAGAACAGTGATCATCGGACTTCCTAAGGAAATCAAAGACAACGAATATCGAGTTGGCTTGACGCCTGCAGGCGTGCGCGCATTGAAAGATGCCGGCCATCGGGTGCTGGTGGAAAAGCATGCCGGCGAAGGTTCCGGATTCGACGATGAGTTATACACACGCGCCGGCGCGACGATTATTCCGTCGGCCGACGATGTTTGGGGCGAAGCCGAAATGATCGTGAAGGTCAAAGAACCTATCGCGCCCGAATACCCGCGCATGCGCGAAGGCCAGTTACTTTTCACCTATCTGCACCTCGCGCCCGATAATGAACTTACAAAGCAATTGCTGGAACGCAAAGTTACCGGCGTCGCGTACGAAACGATCACGGACCGGCGCGGGACATTGCCGCTGCTGACGCCAATGTCCGAGGTTGCGGGCCGCATGGCAGTCCAGGTCGGCGCGCATTACCTCGAGAAGATGCAGGGCGGCCGCGGCATTTTGCTCGGCGGCGTACCAGGCGTTCCCGCCGCGCGGGTGGTGATCATCGGTGGCGGAGTAGTCGGCACGAACTCCGCCAAAATCGCGGTCGGGATGGGCGCGCACGTGACCATGATCGATAACAATCTCGATCGTCTGCGCGAGCTTGATGACATCTTCCTTTCGAAGATTTCAACGCTCGCTTCCAGTGCTTACATGATTCACGATGCCGTCTCGCAGGCAGATTTGATTATCGGCGCGGTCCTGGTGCCGGGTGCTTCCGCGCCGCGGCTCGTGACCCGAAACATGCTGAAGGACGTGGCCGACGGCGCAGTCATCGTGGACGTGGCCGTCGACCAGGGCGGGTGCGTTGAGACGACGCATCCGACCACCCACTCCGATCCAACCTACTACGTTGAAGGCGTGCTGCATTATTGCGTGGCGAACATGCCGGGCGCCGTGCCGCGGACTTCTACCTTTGCATTGACGAATGCGACCTTGCCTTACGCTTTGAAGCTGGCGAACCTTGGATTCAAGGCCGCAGTGATGGGCGATTCCGGATTAGCCGAGGGTGTGAATACTTACGCCGGTAAGCTGACTTATCAGGCGGTCGCCGTTTCGCAGGGTCGCGAATACACGCCACTAAATCAGTTGCTCGAAAGCTAATATCAGAAACCCGACCGTAAGGGAGGGTGCTGTTAATGACCCCAGCGTAAGCCTGTCAGAGCACCCCTCCCTTACGGTCGGGTCTCGGTGAGTTGCGACAGGCATTCTCTCAGTTCTTCAGCCTTAACCGGTTTGTAGAGGAAGGCGTCGATCAGTTTCTGATCGTCGTTTGACTCACCATCATTTTCCTGGCCGGTAAGGAGAACGATCGGCAGCCGGGCGAACTGTGGCTTGCTTTTGAGCAGCCGGGCCAGTGCACGCCCGTGCAATTGCGGCATAATCGCATCGGTGAGTACCACGTCGATTTTCGAAGTTAGAGCGCACTTCATCGCCTCTACCCCGTCCTCGGCGGTGATGACCTTATATCCAGCCCGCTGCAAGGTCACTTCCAGGTAACGTCGCACTGAACGGTCATCTTCAACGAGCAAGACACATTTTTGAGGTTCACTCATAGCGCGAGTGTGAGAGTAGGCGGCGGGTTTACCATTGTCAAAGTCGATTTTCGATGTTTCGAAGGGTAAGTCAACAAAGGTATTGCCCTTTGTTATACTTCCAGATTGCGTCGAGCGGGCGCTCCCCGACCATAGCAGTCCATGTACGAATTTGCAGTCACACCGGCGGTAAATCAGATTCGCCGCCGCGGCGTCACCATCACCGATGTCGCGGCTGGATCGATTGGTGCCGAACTCGATCTGGAGGCGGGCGATCGCATCATTCGCGTCAACGGTCACCTGGTGCGCGACTATCTCGATTTTCGCTACCAGTCCTCAGGCGAAACAGATTTGGTCGTGGACGTCCGCAAGCACAGCGGTGAAGATTGGGAATTGAATATTGAGCGGGACGAAGGCGAGGACTTTGGTCTTACGTTTGAGCAAATTGTCCCGCGGCAATGCGCCAATGAATGCCTTTTCTGTTTCTGCAAGGGCAACCCGGAAACCGCGCGGCCTTCGTTGTTTGTGCGCGATGAAGACATTCGACTGTCTTTCCTCTACGGCAATTACACGACGCTGACTTCAATCAGTGAGGATGAAATGCGGCGGGTGATTGAGCAGCGACTTTCGCCGCAATACGTTTCGGTCCATGCGACGGATCTTGAAGTGCGCGCTTATCTGCTCGGCGTCGACAAACAGCGCGCGGACATCAGCGACAAGATGCAGCGCATGATCGATGCAGGCATTGAGATTCATGCGCAGGTGGTGCTGTGTCCGAAGATTAATGACGGCGAGATTTTGCGGCAGACGATCTACGACCTGGCGAAACTGCACCCCCACGTGCGCAGCGTGGCGATTGTGCCGTTGGGGCTGACGCGTTATCTAAACGATCCGCGGCTAACGCCGGTGACGCCGGAATTCTGCGAAAAGACGATCCAGGAAGTGTCGAAGATCCAACGTGATTTGCGGAAGAACCTGGGGACCAGATTCGCTTATCTAGGCGACGAGATTTATCTGAAGGCCGGGCAGGACGTACCTTCGCGTCAGCATTACGGTGACTGTCCGCAGATTGAAGACGGCGTCGGAATGGTGCGTACCTTCACTAATCAGTTTGATTCGTTGTTGCGCTCGCTGTCGAAACGGCCCGGTGCAAGCCGGACGACGCATGGCACGATCATGACGGGATTTTTGTTTGCCCCGGTCCTTCAGAAGATGATCGATCGTTTGAATGAGAGACGCGGTATCAATCTGAAAGTCGTCGGCGTGACTAACGAATATTTTGGCGGCGACGTCAGCGTCGCGGGCCTCTTGACCGGCGGCGATTTGAGCGCGGCGAAGGATCAAACCGTGGGCGACTTTGTCATCATTCCCCAGGTCACGCTTAAGAGCGACGAGCCGGTGATGCTGGATGGAACACGACTGGAAGAATTGCAGGCGCAGTTTGATGTGCCAGTTTTGCCTTGTGACTTTGCGAAGTTCGCTGCTTTGATCCGAAATGGATTTCAGAATAATTAGCCCCGGTGTTTTTGAAACGCGGCTCTTAACCAATGAACGAACTGTCCGCTGGCAAAGTCCTTGACGTCGGTTGTGGCTGGAACAAGACACCCGGCGCCATTGGCATGGATGCCAATCCGAAGACCCATGCCGACGTCATTCACGATCTAGGCTCGATCCCGTATCCGTTCGCTGACAATGAATTCGATCAAGTAGTCTGCCGGCACGTCGCGGAACACGTTCCCGACGTGATGGCCTTTGTGGCCGAACTTCATCGGGTGACTAAGTCGGGTGGACGGATTCTGATTGTTACCCCACACTATTCGAATCCCGACTGGGCGACTGATCCAACTCATCGCAATCACTTCAACAGCTATTCCTTCAATTGCTTTGTCGAAGACCGGCAACTATTTCCGTTCTATACCGACGTCCGCTTGCGGCCGCTCCGCACCTACGTATCGCTGGCGAACATCTGGCGCGTAACTGGTTTGCAGTTCATTGTTAACCTGGATCAGCGTTGGTCAAAACTCAGGTTCACGCGAAAGTTTTGGGAGTTTTATCTCAGTCTAATTTGCCGCGGCAAAGAATTGAGCTTTGAGTTCATGGTGGTGAAATGAGCGATTCGCCGGGGTAGCAAACCTCACGCGAGTCCCGACCCTCCTGATTTCCGCCTGAGGCTGCGGTTTTTTGCATTTCTGCTCTTTCGGATATAAATCCGAAAAAATCAATTCCGGGTTGGTTAGCCCACGGCTGATTCCTCTAAAAGTGCTTTCATATCGAATAGTTTAGCTTTGGCATAATCGTTGCGGTTTTCGTCCCGTCAATCGAACTAGTCTCCCGTTCCTGACATGTAGCCCCCGAAAGGCAACCCCTATTCTCAATAACTTCCTATGAGAGGAGTCTCTGTAATGTATACCCACGGTAAGACGCGAAGCGCTCTCGCATCGCTCGCTACCTTTGCTTTATTTACCATCTGCCTGATGTTTGGCGCCGGTACGGCGGCAGCACAGGAAACTACCGGCAGCCTCCGCGGCACGGTGGTGGACGTCAACGGCGCGATCGTTGCGGGTGCTACGGTAACGGTTACGAACAGCTCGACCGGCGCCCAGCAGACCAAACAGACGACCGGCGACGGCACCTTTGAATTTTCAAAACTGGCGCCGGGTAGTTATGACGTCACGATCGAAGCGACTGGATTTAAGCGGTCTTTGAATAAAGACGTATCGGTCAAACTCGGCATTGTTAATCCGCTCGACGTCAAACTCGAGCCCGGCGCGGTATCGGAGACGGTTACCGTCACCGCCGGCACCGAGGAGATCGTTCAGCGCGATCAATCACAGATTTCGCATACGGTCGAAACCCGTAAGATTGCAGATCTGCCGTCGAACGCCGCAGGTTCCGGATTAGATACCCTGGCTCTGTTGGCGCCAGGTGTAATTCCGAACAACAGCGGTGGCGTCAACACGAATGGCAGCGGCTTGTCGGTGAACGGTAACCGCGCGCGTTCGAACAATTTTCAGATCGATGGTTCTGACAACAACGACTTGAGCGTGGCCGGCCCGGCGCTGTTTGTTGACGCTCAGGATTCGCTGCAGGAATATCAGGTCATCACGAACAACTTTTCGGCCCAGTATGGTCGCAACCAGGGAGCGATCATCAACCTCGTAACCAAGGGTGGTACGAACGACTTCCACGGGACGTTGTTTGAATACCATCGCGACCGCAGGGCTCTGGATACGCTCGACAATTTTGAGCGTGCGGGTGGACAGAAAGAACCTCTGCCGAGTCTCTATAACGTGTTCGGTGGTCAGGTCGGCGGTCCGATGTATCTGCCGAAGTTCGGTGAAGGCGGCAAGAGCTACTGGAAGGGGACGAACAAAGCGTTCTTCCACTTTGATTACCAGGGCATCCGCAACCCGGCGTCCGCAACGCTGCGCAGCACTTCGCTGGCGTTCGTTCCGGCTGAGTTGCCGCGCTTGCTCGCAACTTTCCCGGGCAATAGTGTGTTCCAGGCTCTTTCTCAGTTCAGCGCATTCGCAATCCCGGGAACCACTCCGCGCACGGATCTAACTGGGGCGCAGACGGTATTCATTAATCCGACACTGCCTGCCGCCAGCCGAATTAGCACAACCCAGCGTCCCGGCGATCAGGGACCGTTCCAGATTGGTGGCCCATTCGATGTTATTAACCTGAATGGCACGCTTTTCCAGGCGGCGAATCCGCAGCGCATTGTCTCAGTACCCTTCAACGAAAACTATTGGGACTTTCGTTTTGACGTAAAGCCCAATAGCAACGACAGCATCACGTTTCGATTCCTGCACCAGACGCAGCTGTTCGTCAACACGTTGGCGACTTCCAATGGATACAGTGGCGACCTGCCGGCGGGCAGCAAGAATTTCGGCGGCAACTGGACACATTTGCTTTCGCCCACTCTGACCAATGAGGCGCGCGCAAGCTTTCAGCAGATCGGCGTTGAATTCGGCGGCGGCTGCGATGCGCGAACTCCCGGTTGTGTGCCGGGGCCACTGCAAATCGGTTCAACCTTGGCGAACGTCGCGTTTGGCGGCGTCTTGGGTTTCACCAAGACTTCGGCCGCGTTGCAGACGATTGGGCCAGCAACCAATTTGCCGCAGGGACGGGTCGGCAAGGTCTATCAGTTTGCTGATAATTTGAGCTGGGCCAACGGCAAACACTCAATCATTCTGGGCGCTGAATACAAGCACCTGAATGAAGTGTCGCCGTTCCTGCCGAACTTCAATGGCGCTTATGCTTACAGTTCGGTAACGCGTCTGCTCAATAATGCAGCGTCCGGCATCTCCTTAACCGCAGGCGACCCGACACTGGCGTTTACTGAAGACGACCAGTATTACTTCTTCCAGGATGACTTCAAGGTTCGTCCGAATTTCACGCTGAACCTGGGCGTGCGGTACGAATACACGGGTCAACCGATTAACATACTGAACCAAATCACCGTCGCTCGTGAGACCGGCTCTAACCCGTTTTACGATCAAACGTTGCCGTTGAGCACCCGGATTGTCCCGAGCGTCCCCGCTGACAAAAACAACTTTGCTCCGCGGTTTGGCTTTGCGTGGTCGCCTCATTTTGAGAAAGGCTTCCTGCATTCGCTGTTCGGCACCGACGCGACTGTTTTCCGCGGTGGTTACTCGATTGCTTATGATGCGTCGTTCTATAACATTCTCCTGAACGTGCAGAATGGCGCTCCGTTCTCAGCCGCGATTGCGCTGAACACGGGCAACGCCTTAACTTCGACCACGACGTCGCCATTGCCGTTGCCGCCAAATCCGTTCGGCGACATCATTCGCGCAAATGCGACGACCTCGGGCGTGCTGCCCCTGGGCAAACTTAATCCGCGTTACTTGTCGCAGACGACGGTAGCTCCGGATTTCCACTCGCCTTATTCGCAGCAGTGGTCATTCGGCATTCAACACCAGTTCGGACGCAACCAGGTGGCGGAAGCGCGCTACGTTGGTACGCGTGGGGTGGGACTCTTCCAGAACATCAACGACAATTTCTTTGTCGGCCCGATGTACAACGGCATCACGAATTGGTTCGGGACCGGCATTAACTTGCCGAGCTTCAAGCAGTTCGTCCCGGCCGGAATCGTTCCGCAGGTTTGTACCGACAACCCGGCGACGCCGTTCGTGAACGAGAGCACCTGTAACGGACGCATCAAGCCGCAAGCCGGTATCACGATGCGCGCCAATACGGCGAACTCCTTCTACCACGGACTCCAGACCCGTTATAACGCGCGGCTGTTTAAAGATTCGCTCTCACTCGGCGCGGCGTACACCTGGAGCAAGACCATCGACGACGCGAGTGAAATCTTCGCGTTCGACGTGGCCTCGGCGAATGCTCAGAACCCGTTTCAGATTAACCGCCCTGAGCGTTCACTTTCACAAATTGATCGGAAACATGCGTTTTCGACGAACTTCATTTGGGAATTGCCCTGGAAGAAGGCGCAGAAAGGCTTCGTCGGTCACCTCCTCGGGGGTTGGCAAGTGAACGGCGTGTTTCTGGCCGTTAGCGGCGAGCCCTATACCCCGGGCCAGTTCTTCAACGGGAGCGTCCTGGGTGTGGGTAACGCCTACCTGACGTCCGGCGAGCGTCCGTTCATTGGGAATCCGAACGCTGATAAGCGACTGGTGGGCATCAGCCAAATTGACGCGTTCCTGATTTTCGACGCGCCTTTGACCAACCCGAAGGGCTTCTATTCATTTAACGAAATTAACTTGAATGGAAACTTCGTGCCGGTGTCACCGTCACAGGTTCGCTACATCGTGAACCTGCCGGGCGCCGCGTCGATCTTCGGCACCCCGTTCGGCGATTCAACGCGCAACTCGTTGTTCGGCCCAATGCTGAATCAACTCAACCTGGGATTGTTCAAGCACCTCAACATTGGTGAGCGGGTGAAGCTGGAGCTGCGTGCCGAAGCTTACAACTTCCTGAACCATCCGAACCCGGGCTATGGCGTCAACGGCGCCGGCTACCTGCCTGACTTCTTCGTCGAAGATGCAGGCGTGCCGGGCAGTGCCTTCGCGCAGAATTCCGACATTGAAAAGTCGCGTCGCGTACTGCAATTCGGACTTCGCCTTAGCTTCTAAACTGTTAACCCTTACAATTCCGGGAGAGTCGCTTGCGGCTCTCCCGTTTTTCTTTTATTCGGCAATGAACCTTCTTCGTCTGCTGCTACTGCTTTTTCTGACTGCCGGTTCTCTCGGCGCAGTCTCCGCCCAGGCTAATAGATCGACGCAACGCTCTGGTGGCGATGCATACATCAGAGGCGTCGTGCTTCTGCCTAACGGTTCACCAGTGAATGAGCCGGTGAAAGTTACCTTGAAAGTTTTGCGTGGCGATCAGGCAACCACCTATACAGATCGCGATGGCCGGTTTCAGTTTCTACACGTCGCCGCCGGCGATTACACCGTAGAGGTCGAAGCCGACCGTAACCGCGACCGTTTCGAGATCACTACCGAACGAGTCACCGTCCGTATCGATACGCCTAGCTTCATCACGCTGTCCCTAAAGGAAAAAGGAAAGACGTCCGGTGCTAAACGCGACAAGACAGTTTCGGTCGCGATGCTCGATCAAAAAATCCCCCCCGCTGCCAGGCATGAATATGACAACGCGACCCAGTTGGCGCGCGCCGGCAAATCCGATGAATCGATTGCCGCGTTGCAGCGTGCCATTGGCATTTATCCTGAATATTTGAAAGCGCTGAACGATCTGGGCGCACAACTACTTGAAGCGGGAAGATTGGACGAAGCCCTGGTAGCGCTAAGGAAGGCGACGCAGATCGATCCCAATTCATTTAATCCGCTATTCAACCTCGGGATCGTTCTGGTGAGAAAGAAAATGTTTCCAGATGCGCTGACGATTCTCGATCGCGCATTGACCTCTGAGCCCTCATCGCCAGCCGCGCATTTGTATGCGGGCATGGCGGCGTCCGGGACCAGTGACGCAACGCGCGCTGAGCGTGAATTCAAAACGACCCACGACCTCGGCGGGAGCAGCTTTGCCGTCGCACTCGTTTACCTGGCGCGGCTCGATTTGAAGCAGGGACGCAAACAGGAAGCGATCGATGCGCTGCAACTCTACCTGAGAGAAGAGCCGTCTGGTCCGAACTCGGCAGTGGCGAAAAAAATGCTCGCTGACTTAGGGGCAAAATAAAAGAGCAGAGCCCGTCGGACCCTGCTCTCATTACAACTCCTCAAATTTCCAAAGCTACTCGGTAAGCATGAAATCAACATTGCGAATGATAGTTCGCGATTGTTTGTCTGCCTGTGGATCGGTAATCACAATGGTCAGCATGTAATGACCAGGACGCGCTTTTTGCAAACCGAGCTGGCCGACCCTCAGCACCTGATTGTTCTCGAGGGCGGTAGTGATTGGCGCTTCCGGTTCCTGATACACAATCTTGCCGTCGCGGCTGATGATTGTTTGTGCCCGCAGCTGTGTCTTTCCCTGATCGCCCTTTGCGTTATAAACGACGACTGCGTATCTGAGGTCCTGGGCGCGCGGCAACTGGCGCAGCGCGTTCATCGCCTCGGGTTTGCTGCCGGGTTGCGTGTCAACTCCAAAAAGAAAAATGCTGCTGGCCGTCAGACGCTTCCTGGTCACGTCAGGAACTTCCAGGTATTGCGATACTGACCCGAGCCTTCCAGTTTCGCCGTCACGCACGACCGCGCGAAGTTGATAGGTTCCCGGCGGCAGGTCCGCGTGTCCGGTGTAGCTGATGCCGGTGGTCAGGGCGCGCTTATAGTCTGCCTCAGAAAGTTTCGCATTCACCGTCTGACTAAAGCCGCCCTCAGTCTTGCCCAGGCTGTTCATCATGAAGCCGACAATATCGAAACTGGCAACATAGTTTTTCTCAGCATCCGGTTTGAAGGTAAGTTGGTTCGCATTCACCAGCAGGTTGATGTCGAGCTGCGCGCGCGCGTCGGGCAGGAATCGATATTGAACCCGAGCTGCGAGATCGACGTCACGCTTCGCCAGAGGCGACATGGCGGTTCGCACGATCGCTGCTTCACGAGTTTCGTTTGCGCGCGGTCTATCAGCAGTGGCCACGTATCCCTGCCGCGCGTAAACGTGCGCGCCCGGACGAGTCACTTTGATCTCCAACTTGTGAAATTTATCGTCGAAAGCTTCGGTCGGGGTGTAGGCCAGCATGTAATAACTGCTGCGCGCCACGATCCGATCGATGGCGCTCTTGAAGTTGTTGGTATTGATGACTGAGATTCCGCCCGTCGATTGCGCCAGCACCTGCAATCCCTGACGCCCCGTCATGGTGTCCAGCGCGAGATTATCGAACATGCCCATGTTCGGCGCCCGGCCCTGGCCGAGAGTGCCGCCCCCGCCCAGGGAACTGGTAGCTTCGTTTCCCGGATCGGTAAACTTGGCCACACCCGGAGTCGACTGCATGCCGCGAATGTCGAGGGTGTTGATAACGACGCCGGCTCGGGTGGCCCGATCAATCATCTGCCTCAATACATAACCAACTCCCGAAACATAGGAACGCGTCTCGGGCACACTGACCGGCGCCGCTCCCATGGCGTCGCCAATAGATGCTTGCCTTTGGGCAGTCTCGGCCAGTGGCAGTCCGCCTGATACCAGGATCAGGCTTTTGCGGCCCGGCAAGGTCTTCATGGAATTGGTCAGATCGCTTGCCGTTACCAGGGTCGAAAGCACACGAAAACCGCGGGTGGTTCCTTCGTTTGAGCCGTCCAGGTTGGCATTCGCAGCGTTGATCGAATCGACTGACCGGCTGAGGTTATCGGTAGAGAGCACGCCGCTCGTGATGTTTGCCAGGTTCTGACGAATCACCTCTTCGGGCGTCAGGTTGTTGAATGCCGAATAGGCCGTCAGCTGTGGCGTGATGCGGTCGATGGCGGTCCGCAAGATCCGCTTGTCGGAGGTGAATTGCTGCAGCAACCCGCCACCGCCGACCACCCTGACAATGGCGACCAGATCTCCTTCGTGCATTTGATTGTCGACAAAGTCAGTGAGCAGCTTGCGCACGTTTGGAATGTCTTCGAAGGGAATCGTCAGATCGTCAATGACGAACGCGAACACGCGGCGCAGCTCGCCGGCGCTCAGGTTACGCGCCGCATCAGTCTCGACCGTCTTGCCCGCGATCGAGAGGTTGCCTTCGATGCGCGGTACCGCGTCGGGACTGACAAACTCAAGGAACTTCACGTCCTGTCGTTTGCCGTTATCGGTGACTCTGATTTCGTCAAGCTTGATATCGGGAATAACGTGATCATCTTTGTCCACGATCACAACGTCGGTTTGGACGAGCGAAGTGCTGATGCGAATGATTTCGTCCGGAGCGACTTCACCTTGCGGCTTCTGCGGTGTTTGCGCGGCGAACGTCTGAACCAGGATTAGGATCGAGCAAAGTGTGGCAGTTAGTTGCTTCATGAATTGAACTCCTGAACATCAAATAAATTGGTCGGGGACGGGGAAGCGGATCGTGACATATCTTACGCGCCGGATCAAAGTACGAAACGTCGAATCTAAAAGACGCGCCAGCCCTACGATTCGTTGCCAGTAATTTAGCCCCCCGCGGCTTCACTCTCCTGAAGATCTCCGATGACGGCG